>NZ_NFIB01000025.1:0-46505 GCF_002159385.1 Flavonifractor sp. An52 | reverse complement strand
CTTCCGGCGGACAACTGACCGGCTGACAGAGTTCCGGCGTAAATAACCGGCGCTATGTTTCCGGCGTTTGGGTCATTTTCTGGCCGGCGTTTTAGATTTTTTACCGTCCGGCGTTGACATTTGCAGCCCCTCATCGGCCTCACCTCACTTTTCCCCAGGGGATGGGTAGACTGTCACAGTAAGAGTTTATCTTGAAGAAATCATCAGGACTTCATCGAGAAATGTAAAATTCCCTTTCTTTTCTTTGCATTTTAGCTTTTTATAATGGCAGAAAAGAGCGCCGGACACAAAGGCACATTCTGCGTCCGACGCTTTTGGTATGCTATTTTTCAATTTTATATCCCACCCGAAAGACGGTCTTGATGTAGGTGGGGTGCTTTGGGTCAGGTTCCAGCTTGTTCCGCAGGCGCCAGATTGTGTTGTCCACGGTGTTGGTGCCTAATTCATAGTCCTCGCCCCAGGCCGCATTGTAGAGCTGCTCCCGGCTGAACACACGCCCAGGGCAGCGGGCCATGCAGTAAAGGATAGAGAACTCTCCGTAGTTCAGGCAGATCTCCACACCGGCCTTCGTGACCCGCCGCTGCTCTGGAAATATCTCAATATCACCCAGAGTCAGGCCGGAGAGTTTCAGATCAGCAGCATGGAGAATCTGAACATCTTTTCCCTGTAAGGCTCCCAGGATGGAGCGAAAGATGCTTCCGTCAGGATCGGAAGTCCGAATAACTATGATTTCTCCCATGCTGCTCACCTCCAGTGGGAATGAGGTAGAAAAACATTTATCTCGACTTCACTTAATAGAAATACAGAGTTTTGTTTATTGCTTTGTACTATCATTCTTTCAATCTTGATTAAACAATACGAAAACACTGGTCTATAATTCTTGATATAAGTGCTGACCTTTTTTGGCCACCCACACCACCATTGTCAAAAGCAGCAGTAGAATAATTGCACAGGCAATCCAACTCCCCATAAACAAGGCGCTTGGGAAAAATCTCAACAGCAGATATGCAGTTCCACAGGTAACTATGACTCCGATCAAGGCCGTCAAAATTGCTGGTAGACTTTGCTTGATAATATGGGTAACATTCTCCCATTCAAAATTAGGGAAAATGAGATTTAAGATGTAGCCAATCATCCCGATCAACATCGAACACAGCAAAGGTAAAGCATACCCCAGCATAGCTTTAGGGAAAGACCATTGCAAATACAATGCCATGATAGTATTCAAAACCAAAATAGTCGGCACGGACATTGAAAGATGATGCAGTAACTTTACTCGAAAAAGGCACTTTGCCGCAACGGGTAAGGATTTCAGTATTTCAATCTGTTTTCCCTCGACAGAAATGCTGACATAGGTTGTGCAGGACATTGTTGTCAAAATGGAAAAAGCATACATAAAAAGCACATCATAATCAGCAAAAGGTACCTGAAAATACTCGGCCAACTGATAGATGTATGGTGTGATCTTATCCGACATTAAAACGACCAGCAGAACAAAGACCGCAGCAAAAAGCAATCCGCAAGCAGTATTGGTCAGATATACCGGAAGCGAAAAATAACGTGTGCGCTCTCTTTCTAAAAGAGCAGATACCGGACTGTGCCGTTTCGTAGCTTGTTCGTTCCAATCGACGGGCTGATTTCTTGAATCTTGTGTCGTGTCATTGCTATACCAGTTACGAAATATTTTGATTAAACCACAGAGCAGAGAGCCGCCTACAATGAACACCACACCGAAGTAAGATCCTATCAATAGATAGTCCCCGTTAAGCAATCGGTGAATATACTGGCCTGCATAAAGTGTAAAAGTTGAGGCGGAAAAGCTATCCCCAAAATTTCCGGTAGCTATATCCGGGAATTTACAAAACATGAATATCATAAATGCAAACAAAATCAGGATAGCCCCGGCTGCCTTTAGTCGGGCAATACGAGCAGAGGAACTTTTCAAGACGCGGTAAATCTGTGTTCCGATCATTGTCCCCAAAAGGCCGGGAATGATGGGAAAGAGGATCGTTATTCCAAACACAACCAGATAAAACGGAAATTCCATACCTGCGGTTAGGCCAAACAGCACTATCATAGGAAGCAACAGTGCCACCGTAAGGACAACTTCCACCGTATACAAGATGCTCAATTTTGAGAGTATCAGTGTACGCAGCGGAATTGGAAGTGCAAGCACACTGTCAATATTAGTGTCGCTAAGGAGCAGGCCGCTTCCCCAAAAAACACTAATCGCAATATTGAGTATCACGCAGATCAGCGCCATAGGAACAACAAGTTCTGTAACAACTTCTTCCAACGGCCACGCAATAGAATAAATGATATTCAAGGAGTAAATCAGGTATGCAAGCAATCCCATTAGGATCGCGGCTATAAGCATATACAAAGTGATCGTCTTTGCGCGGTTCTTTGCATCTGCATATCGAAGCTGATTGGCATGAGATAGCTGCAAAAGATTATTCCTCAGTAGGGGTAACAGAAACTTCATCGCCATTCATCTCCATAAATACTTCTTCCAGACCCTTTGTTCCAACGATTTCTGTTGTCATGCCGGAATACAATAATTGTCCGTGTTTAATAACGGATATTTTATTGCACACCTTTTCTACCACATCGAGAATATGGCTTGAAAACAGAACGGAATTTCCACTCGCACAGAGTTCTTTCATCTGCTCTTTCAGGATCACAAATGCTTCCGGGTCTAATCCAACAAAAGGTTCGTCCAATATCAGAAGTTTAGGCGTGTGCGAAAAGGCAGCAATCAGGGCAAGTTTCTGTTTCATACCGTGGGAGTAAGAAGAAATCAAGTTATTCAAATATGGCCCCATCTGAAAAGCCGAAGCCAATTTCTCGAAGTTTTGTTTCCGCGTCTTAGACGGTACTTCGTAAATATCACAGATAAAGTTGAGATATTGCAATCCAGTCATATACTCGTCAAGTTGGGGGTTATCTGGCACATACGCCATTTTTCGCTTACAGGCCATCGGTTCTTTGAGGACAGAAATTCCATCCAAAAGGATTTCTCCCTCGTCTATGCCGATGATGCCTAAACAGGCTTTCAATGTTGTGGTTTTGCCAGCTCCATTCTTTCCGATGAAGCCCATTATGTCGCCATCTTCCACGACGACATTAAGATTGCTTACGGCTTTTTTTGTACCGTAGTTTTTTGATAAGTTTTTAATTTGTAGCATAGCATTCCTTGCCTTTATTTAGAAAATTTTCAAAATGACATTCAAAAAAAATAACCGTTCCGCCACCAAATTTCTTGTTGGGGGCAATTCATTTCATCCCCAAATAGAGCATGATGCCCGTCGCCACAAATGCAACAACCGCCATGATATAGTACATATACGGCTTGGCATTTTCTTTCTGACTAACGGTAAAGCCAGAAATGAGGTTCAGCAGGACACAAGCCACGGGGACGCCGAACACCACAACATTGCGGGGCCAGAAAGAATTTGCAACTCCGGCAGAATCGAAGTGGACGGGGATAGACTCCGGCAGGCGGTTATAGAAAGCGAGAAAGACTGCTAGCGTCAAAGCGCACAAAACGGTGCTGATAACAATATGCTTCATTGCGGGCTTCATAAGTATTACCTCCTTTAATTGCTTCGTTTTCTCTTAAAATAGAGGACAAGCGAATAGCCCAACGGCACAACGCCAACCAGAAAAATGATTAGCGGAACGGTTACAAAAATAAGATTGTGCAACGGATGAAGAATGCTGACAAAACCGGCCAGTATCCATGTGTAACTGCCCAGCCGATGCGTCTTGTACCAGCCTTCTTCATCATTGAATAGCCACGGAAACTTTAGCCCGATATAGGGATTGATATGGTTTTTAGGAAAATAGTTGCCGCTGATAATAAACAAAATGCCAATAAAGACATACCCATAGGTATCTTGCATAGTCTTGTCGGGAAACAGCACAGAATATATCTGCGGGATCAAATAAATTACTCCCGCAATGGGCATAATCCATTTTCCCAAAGACACTAACGTCTTGGCTCCATTTGTAGAAGCAATATTGATACTAAGCGCAAGGTTCAGAACAACATTCAGCAAAACGGCAATCACATAGAGCAGAATATAATTCTCGGTGCTGGCCCCACCCATTTGGGATAGAGCAAATGTCACAATGGACAAAATAATGCAAATTGTACTTGTCAGAAACAAGGTTCGTTTATTTTTGGGGTTCATCTTTATCCTCCTGAAATTGCATAAGCCACATAACAACGCTTTCAAATACCGATGTATTGATTTCATAATAGATGTATTTCTGATAGCGCGTTTCAAAAATCAAATCAGCCTTTTTTAGAGTAGAAAGGTGGTATGAAATAGTGGCATTAGTCAAGTCAAATTCTGCGGCAATTTCACCGGCTGACATCTTCCGTTTTTGTTTTAGTTTCAGTAGTATCTCCCGTCGGACGGGATCGCTTAATGCTTTGAAAATATTAGGTAAACTCACAGTGCTTTCACCTTTGTCCCCCTGTTATTTTGAAAAACCTCTAAATGATATTTTCATTGTAGCACAATAAGAAAAAAAGTCAATGCTCATTTTGAAAATTTTCTAAACAAGGCATTGAATGAGCGCCAAATGTAGTGGCAGTACCAAGTCGCTACATTCGGCGCTTCCTGTGTGCTATTTTTCAATTTTATATCCCACCCGAAAGACGGTCTTGATGTAGGTGGGGTGCTTTGGGTCAGGTTCCAGCTTGTTCCGCAGGCGCCAGATCGTATTGTCCACGGTGTTGGTGCCTAATTCATAGTCCTCGCCCCAGGCCGCATTGTAGAGCTGCTCCCGGCTGAATACACGACCAGGGCAGCGGGCCATGCAGTAAAGGATAGAGAACTCTCCATAGTTCAGGCAGATCTCCACACCGGCCTTCGTGACCCGCCGTTGCTCTGGAAATATCTCAATATCACCCAGAGTCAGGCCGGAGGGTTTCAGATCAGCAGCATGGAGAATCTGAACATCTTTTCCCTGTAAGGCTCCCAAGATGGAGCGAAAGATGCTTCCGTCAGGATCGGAAGTCCGAATAACTATGATTTCTCCCATGCTGCTCACCTCCAGTGGGAATGAGGTAGAAAAACATATATCTCGACTTCACTTAATAGAAATACAGACACAGATTATGCAAATGGAGCCTTACCAATTTTGTGCTCTTATTTTTGATTTTCTAACTGGACACAATATCCATGTTTTGTTCATTGCTTTGTACTATCATTCTTGCTAATAACCTGCTTTTAATGTCATACGCAGTCTGCATAGGCGTGTTAATAAAGTTGCTCCATCTGCAATTTTCCTCGTATCAACCTCAACACTATATCAGCCTGTTTTGCTAATTCATTGGAGTGCGTTACCACCACAACGCACTTATTCATTTTGTGTGCACTCTCTTTGAGAATTTCCGCGATGTCCTGTGCAGTATCTTCATCTAAGTTGCCTGTTGGTTCATCAGCGAGAATAGCCTTCGACAAAGTGCTCACAATATATAACCCTAAGCCATTTCCACCATCTTGACGGTTTCGGGCAAAATCAGGACGGTAAAAAGGCTCAAACAGGTGAGAAAGAGTTTCTTGAGGAATCGGTGTACACTCGTTTTCAATCATTATACGGTCTGCATAAAGGACGACCGAAACCTTGCTTCCAGGCTTGGTGTAGGAAACCGCATTGGAAAGCAAATTGGCCAGAATCTTCTCTAAATTTCTTTTTGGCAGATCAAGGGGGCAACCCTCATGGATTTCCACAGAAAAATCTATTTGATTGGCTTTAGCAATGAGTTTATAAGGTTCACACAGTGTTGGAAGGGTATCGGACAAATCAAAGGGTTCCGATATTTGTACGTCCTGGGTAAAATCCAATCGAGAGGTTTCCAATACTTCTTGTAACTTCACATTTATACCGCCAGCATTCCAAAGACTCGCAAAGAAATATATAAAAACAAGGTTGACAATCTGTGCCTTATCAACGGTTCGTTTGGAATTAGATGCAATTACATATTTCCTACAGTTTATTGCAGATGCCGAGCCCAAATGGACAAACCTGAGGCAGCTTACTCGTCGCCATATTGAAAATTTTATTCAACAATATCTGAACACTTTCCCTCCAAAACCAGGCGGCAGTTAGACAAGCTCTTAAGCACACGTAATTTTCTTCTTCGGATACAGCAGTTTAATTATCCTGAATCCCCGTTGCTTCCAGTGCCCTCACTGTTTTTCCATGAGGATAATTTCATCCATCATGGCCTGACGGTTGAGCATGGCGAAGTGCTGAACAATTTTCATATCGTGGATATACTGCTCAAACAGCTCCCCGGACACATAAGCCAAGGCTTTGGGGATGCTGGTCTGCTTGAGGTTTTTCAGCTTCTTCAGTTCTTTCTGAATCTCCTTCTCTCGGCCTTCCGCTTTCATCTGGGCAACCAGAGCTGCAATCGAAGCGTCATCGGTGCGGTTGAGCACCTTATAACCGGCCTCTTGGTAGTAGCTGGCCACCTCCACACCCAGGTGGCGGCTGCCGGAATGGACCACAATGTAGAGGTTCCCCTCGTCATCCCTGTCCACCTCAATAAAATGATTTCCACCGCCCAGAGTTCCAATGCTTTTCTCAGCCCGGAGCAGATCCACATGAGGTGCGCAGTACAGCTCACTCAAGTCGATCTCATTGAGGTAGCGGTGGGCCTTATCCCGGATGGAGAAGCCGGAGGGGATTTTCTCATAGATCAGCTTATCCAACTTTTGAAGCTCCAGCCGGCTTTCCCTGATGCGGGTGGTCTCCATGCCGCAGCCGATATCCACCCCCACCAGATTGGGTACCACCTTGTTGGTGATGGTCATGGTGGTGCCGATGGTGCAGCCTGCTCCGGCGTGAATGTCCGGCATGAGCCGGATACGGCTGCCTTCTGTGAATTCCTGATTGCACAGCTCCTGAACCTGTGCGATGGAGGCGCTGTCCACCACATCGGTAAAAATTTTGGCTTCGTTGTATTTTCCTTTGATTTCAATCATAGTTTCCTCGCAATGTTCTGCTGTTTGAGGTTATTCTTTTACTTGGATATAACAATCCGGATGTGTTTTTTTAAACGCATTGAGTTCCTGCTTTCTAATGGGGCAATCCTGTATATATAACTCCCGCAGCATCGGCATATCACCTAATGGATTCAGGTCAGTAACAGGATTTCCTTTCAAGGATAAACGATGCAGCCATCTTAAATTGGTCAGCGGGGTCAAGTCTGTGATTCTATTGTGCTCCAAGAACAGCTCAGTCAATTTCGGTATATCCGCTAATGGAGACAGGTCTGTAATTCGATTGTGGCTGAGATACAGTGTACTCAACTGCGGCAATCCTGCCAAAGACGCCAAATTGGAGATCAGATTATTGCTCAGCTCCAACGATTCAAGCCGTGTCAGCCCAGCTAAAGGCGTTAGATCAACAACTCTGCATCTGTCAAGATATAAGGTACGCAGCTGCTTCATGTACGCAAGGTGAGATATCTCCTGGACCTGCGTATTTGAAAGGTATAAATATACCATGCGGGTAAGGTTCGTCAGCGGAGATATGTCAGACACCGGATTTCCACTCAGCTCTAAGATTGCCAAGTGCTGCAGTTGTGCCACGGGTGTCACATCGGTAATCTGATTCTCGTGCAGATCCAATTTCTTTAATTGTGCCAGCGCAGCCAAAGGTATAAGATTAACGATTTGATTTTGGTTAAGCTTCAAATCACGCAGTTGCAGTAAACCTGTAAGCGGCGTCAGGTCTGTAATGCGGTTCATGGAAAGGTCCAGACTTTTTAGTTCTTTCAGTTCTGCCAAAGGCGCCAGATCAGAGATAAGACGCCCAGGCAGGTACAGCTTTTCTAACTGTTTCAAAGTGGCCAGAGGAGTCAGATCGCGAATAAGTTGAACATCCATTGGCAGCTCCTTGGTATCCAATGCAATTTTCTGCCCATCAATCAAAAGAAAGCGTCTGTCCGCTATCATAAAACTCCCTCCTAATCGGATGCTGCACCTTCATCCTGGTAAAGAGAATAACCTAGTGGAAATCAACTTAAAGAACAGGTTACAGCGACAAAACCCTGCGGCACCCTGCTATTGGGCAGGCTGTCGCAGGGCATGAAAAGGCTGCAAAAACCGCTATATTTACCAGTAGATGTAATTTCATCCTTAGCCATAACACAGTTTTCCAAAGTAAGATGGTCAGTGGGTGAACAGAGCAATTATGTGTAGTGGTTTATACATGATATAGTGTCATTATATCACAGGGCAATCCCGTGCGGAAATGCTTTCTCGGGCTGGATTGTGACGTTTTTCTTAAGAAAATGAGCCGAGAATATGGCTCCGAATACACTGTCAGGGACTATTTGAGCGCGGAAAAGACACTGGCCTCATAGATCCATCCCATTAGCTCATCGTCGATTTCATCAAGGTTTGAAATAAGTACATGGTGGGTCCAGCGGTTGGGATAGGGCTCGGTAGCCACGTCAATTCTGGGGGATTCCAGACAGTGATCCAGGCCAAAGGTGACCACAATGTAGTGGGCGGGGCGATCTTTGGCCTTGCGGACTTTGCTAAAGGAGACGCAGGCAAACATATGCCGGTTATAAAAGGAAATCTGGCTTTTCTGTACCTTGATTTGTACATCGGCAATCCGGTCCAAGATCAGGCCTTCCAACCGCTCATACAGCGGCAGCGCCTCTATATCCTGCTGAAAAAACAGCAGAGCATTTTCGTCCATGAAAACCCCTCCTTTGCTATCAGTGTATCATATCCGTGCAGCTATGAACAGCGGTGTGCGCCTGGAATATAGCGAATAGAACGAATGTTTGACTTTGCGGTAAAAAAAGCATATAATAAAAAAATCAGCCGTATCTTTTTGGGAGAGGGGAGGGAAGTGCTTGGACCGGGTCATTTTTCACTGTGATTTGAATAGTTTTTACGCATCGGTGGAGCTGCTGGATCATCCGGAGTTAAAGGACAGGCCGGCGGCGGTATGTGGTGACCCGGAGAGTCGCCATGGAATTATTCTGGCCAAAAATGAGCTGGCCAAAAAGTATAAAGTACAGACGGCAGAGACCATCTGGCAGGCCAGACGGAAGTGTCCGGACCTGGTACTGCTGCCGGCCCACCACTGGAAGTATCGGGAGTATTCCAAAAAGGTGAATGCCATCTATGAACGGTATACCGATCTGGTGGAGCCCTTCTCCATTGACGAGAGCTGGTTGGATGTGACCGGGACCCTTCATCTCTTTGGAGGGGATGGAAAGGCTTTGGCCGACCAGATTCGCCAAACAGTGCGGCAGGAATTGGGGCTGACGGTATCGGTGGGCGTTTCCTTTAATAAGGTATTTGCGAAAATGGGCAGCGACTACCGAAAACCGGACGCCACAACGGTGATCACCCGGGAAAACTTTCAACAGCTGCTCTGGCCATTGCCGGTGACCGATCTGCTCTTTGTGGGCCGTGCGGCGGCCAGGGTGCTCAATGGCTACGGGATACGCACCATTGGTGATCTGGCCCGGTTTGACCGGGAGAGCCTGGGGCAGATTCTGGGCAAGGGAGGATATACCCTCCACGACTATGCCACGGGCAGGGAACACGCCCCGGTGGTACCTGCCCGGGATATGCCAGGGCCCAAGTCGGTGGGAAACGGATTGACCTTCCCTAAAAATCTGGTGGGCTGGGAGCAGCTGCGTACAGCGCTGTCTGAGTTGGCAGACGAGGTTGCGGTCCGGCTGCGCAAGCACGGACTCAAATGTACCACCGTACAGATCACCGTGCGTGATCCGTCCTTTAAAGATATCTGCCGCCAGAAGCGGCTTAGTGCCCCCACTTATATCTCCCGGGACCTGGCGCAGTGCGGGATGGAGCTGCTGCACAGCTGTTGGAGTGAGCGGCAGCCAGTCCGGGCCCTTACCATTACGGCCCAGAACCTGGTGGAGGAGCGGGACGCAGGGGAGCAGGTGGACCTGTTCGCCGCCGACGCCATACCCTGCCGTGATAAGCTGGAGAAGCTGGAGAAGGCCATGGATTCCATCCGGGACAAATATGGGCGGGGGGCCATCTCCATTGCTTCTGCCGTCCATCCGGCGGGAGAGCCGGACAGGGAGGACCAGCGGCTGCCGCCGGGGGACTGATATAGTTTCATAAACCACATTATAGCATGGATAAAATTATATAAAACTGGGGCGCAAATCTGAAACGCTTTTAAGCAAACTGCTGTTTTTGTATAGAGTTTGGACATGAAACGGGTTTTGTCTATTTTCAATTTTCGTCAGAAAAGGTATCATGACACACAATGATAGGTATTGTTATGCCGTGAAAGGGGAAAATAAAGATGAAAATTCCTGACAGTCTGAAGCGCTATGGCCTGGCCAAGGTGTTTGATTATCTGGATAAAGACCCTATGAACAATATGAGCAAGGTTATGGACCTGGTCAATAAGTTCTCCGGGGACACCCTGTCCACTCAGCGTGAGGCGTTCGACAAGGCCATCAATGATAAGGATTCCTGCTGGCACCAGCTGATCGAGAAGGTCTGGACCCAGACCGACCCCGATGTGCTCAAGACCGTGTTCAACAACTTCTTCGTCAACGCCAACCTGGTGGGCTGGCCCAAGCAGGAGAAGATGCGTGAGAAGTACGGCTGCAATATTCCCTGGGCCATTCTGCTGGACCCCACCTCTGCCTGCAACCTGCACTGCACCGGCTGCTGGGCGGCGGAGTACGGCAATAAGCTGAATCTGTCCTTTGACGATATCGACTCCATCATCACCCAGGGCAAGGAACTGGGCATCTATATGTACATCTACACCGGTGGCGAGCCCCTGGTGCGCAAGAAGGACATCATTGCCCTGTGTGAGAAGCACAATGACGTGGCCTTCCTGTCCTTCACCAACGCCACCCTCATTGACGAGGAGTTCTGCCAGGATCTGCTGCGGGTGAAGAACTTCATTCCCGCCATCAGCCTGGAGGGCTTTGAGGAGGCCAACGACAGCCGCCGCGGCCAGGGCGTGTACGAGAAGGTTACCAACGCCATGGCCCTGCTGAAGAGCCATCACCTGCCCTTTGGTATCTCCACCTGCTACACCAGCGTCAACTACAAGGACATCACCAGCGAGGAGTTCTACGACAAGATCATCGACCTGGGCGCCTACTTTGTGTGGTTCTTCCATTATATGCCTGTGGGCAACGATGCCGCTCCTGAGCTGATGCCCACCCCCGAGCAGCGTGAGGAGATCTATCACCGCATCCGCGCTATGCGTCAGACCAAGGGCATCTTCGCCATGGACTTCCAGAATGACGGTGAGTACGTGGGCGGTTGTATTGCCGGCGGCCGCCGTTACCTGCACATCAATGCCAACGGCGACGTGGATCCCTGCGTGTTTATCCACTACTCCGACTCCAACATCCACGAAAAGACCCTGCTGGAGTGCCTGCAGTCCCCGCTGTTCATGGCCTACCATGACAACCAGCCCTTCAATGACAATATGCTCCGTCCCTGCCCCATGCTGGAGAACCCCGAGCGCATCGAGGAGATCGTCAACAAGACCGGCGCCCACTCCACCGATCCTCAGTCTCCCGAGACCGTGGAGCACCTGACCTCCAAGACCCACCCCTACGCCGACAACTGGAAGCCCACCGCCGACAAGCTGTGGGCACAGTCCCACCCCCAGTGCGGCGGCTGCACTGCCTGCAGCGGCAACAAGTAATTACATAAAAAAATTCCTCCGTCTCAGAACGGAGGAATTTTTTTATCCGTGGGAAGGGCTGTGCATTCTGCTGGCCAGATTGCGGAAGCTTTCCATCAGATTTTCCTGATGAACCTCTGCCGCGCGGAAGCGGAAGAGGGCAAAATTCAGATTGAACAGGGTACCCAACACGATAGCGGAGATAACTGTGCCGATTCCCACCTGGCCGCCCAGCAGCCAGCCGAGAATAATGACGCCGATTTCTACCACTGCCCGGCATAGGCCCACGGACCGTTTGGTCTTGCGGGCCAGAGCCACCATCAGGGAATCCCGGGGACCGGCGCCCAGAGCCGCTTTCATGTACAGCCAGGTCCCGATGGCCAGCAGTTCCAGGCCGCCCAACAGCATCAGAATGCCGGAGAACAGGTTTTCCATCAGAGGAATCCATCCCTGGGCCAACATATAGTCAATAAAAATGGCACATAGGGTGATATTTAAAATCGTACCCAGGCCGAAGTCCTCGCCAAATAGAATGGCAACACCGATGGCGGCCGCGCCCACGATGATGGAGGCAGTGCCGTAAGTGATGCCGAAGGTTTGGGCCATACCTTGCTGCAGGACGCTCCATGGCTCCAGTCCAATGTTGGCCTGCAACATCATAACGATACCCACCGCGCTGATCACCATGCCCAGAACTACCCAGAGCAGCCGGCGGGGATAGTGATAACCCATCTTGATCTTACCTCCCATAGAACTGAGGAAAAGGGGAGAGGCCTTAAGCCTCTTCCTTGCGGATTGCGCTTAGATAACGATATACACTTGCCTGGGAACATTCCAGAGCATCGGCCACATCTTTTACAGCGCCCTTGAGCAGGAAAACGCCCTCGCTGTCCAGTGCGCCGATGATCTGAATGCGTTCTTCGGAATTGAGACGGTCCGCCGTGATATTCCTGCGGTCCAGTTCCCGAAGTACCGCCTCAGTAGCCACACCGTGGATGGAGTTGTGGAAGCGCTCTGCCGGAGCAAAACGGTCTGCCACAGTCTCATCCACCTGAAAATTGGTATCAACAAAATGATCGGGGTGGCAGAGCCGCAGTAAGGCATCGCTCACTGCCTGGAATCGGCTGTCATCAAAATTGATGCACAGCATTCCGATCAGCTTGCCGTCGTGTTTGATGAACATGGTGGAGGAGCGCAGAGTCTTGCCAGTGCTGGATACACCCAGGTAATGGAGGATATAGTCCTGGGTTTCGTAGCTTTTATCCCTCAGGATACGCAGTGCAACATTGGTCAGAGGAGCGCCTACGTCGCGGCCGCTGATGTGGTTATTGGCAATAGCGATAATGGAGCGGTCTTTGTTTGTCAGATCATGAAGCGCTACCTCATAATCGGGCCCCAGGGCATAGCCCAAAAATTCAGTCAATTTGATGTAGTGCTGCAACAATGGACTGGCCAATTAGCTCACCTCTATCCTTACCTTTGGCAGCGTATATCAGCTGTTTAAAATTGCCTATCAAGCCCCAATTTATTATATTCAGTATAGCCGATCACAGGATTATTGTCAAAAGAAGATTAGAAAATTTTTCTCATAAATATAAATAATTTGATGATGTTGTCCATTCCTATCCCCATAGTCCCCCAATAATGCCGGGATTGAATTGAAATACCCGGGAATTACGCAAAGAATGATTGACAAAAAATTATCTCCGTGATAAATTACTATTGCAATATTAAAAGGAGGCGGAAAATACCATGAAGAAAATTGTCAATACTGATAAGGCCCCTGCGGCCATCGGCCCTTACGCTCAGGCGGTTGAGATTGATGGCCTGGTGTTTACTTCCGGCCAGCTGCCCATTGATCCCGCAACTGGAGCTTTCCCCGCGGGTATCGCCGAGCAGACCCGCCAGTCTCTGACCAACGTGAAGTCCATTCTGGCCCAGGCCGGTCTGAGCATGGATCAGGTTATCAAGACCACCGTGTTCCTCAGCGATATGAACAACTTTGGCGCGATGAACGAGGTGTATGCCACCTTCTTCACCGAGGGCAACTATCCTGCCCGCTCCGCTGTGGAAGTGGCCCGTCTGCCCAAGGACGCTCTCGTGGAGATTGAGGCTATCGCAGTAAAGTAAAGCAAAGATTCAGGCCCTACGTACATCATTCAGAAAGGTTACTGTCCGCCAGTTGCTGGAGCCGGACGGGCTGGCTTCCGACGACCGGGGTATCCTCTAAAAAATGCAAGCGCTATGCGCTTATATTATGGAGGGAAAGAACCATGGAAGAGTACAAACTGAACGTCTCTGTTCCTCATCATTTTACGTTTGCCGTTCGTGACGTACCCGATGTCACTGTTGAGCAGCGTGAGCGCGCTCTGAAAGCCACTCACTATAATGAGTTTGCCTTTCCCGCCGGGATGCTGACCGTTGATATGCTGTCCGACTCCGGCACCACCGCCATGACCAATCAGCAGTGGGCTGCTCTGTTCCTGGGGGATGAGGCCTATGGCCGCAACACCGGCTACTATGTGCTGCTGGACACATTCCGCGACATTTTTGAGCGAGGCGGCGAGAAGAACTGGAAGAAGATCATCGACCTGGTGCGCACCGACTGCCGGGACGTTGAGAAGATGATGGACGAGGTCTATTTGTGCGAGTACGAGGGCGGGTTCTTTAATGGAGGCGCCAAGCAGATGGAGCGCCCCAATACCTTTATCATCCAGCAGGGCCGTGCTGCGGAGTCTGTGCTGATGGAGATCGTGAAGAAGATCCTGACTGCCCGTCATCCCGGCAAGGTCTTCACCATCCCCTCCAACGGTCACTTCGATACCACCGAAGGAAATATCAAGCAGATGGGCTCTGTGCCTCGTAACCTGTACCACAAGGAGATCCTGTACGAAGTTCCTGAAGGAGGGCGCTACGAGAAGAACCCCTTCAAGGGCGACATGGATATCGACAAGCTGGAGCAGCTGATTACTGCGGTAGGTCCTGAGAACGTGCCGCTGATCTTCACCTGTATCACCAACAATCCCATCTGTGGCCAGGCCGTGTCCATGGGTAACCTGAAGGAGATCAACCGGGTCGCTCACAAATACGACATCCCGCTGGTGTTTGACGTGGCCCGCTGGGCTGAAAACGCCTACTTCATCAAGATGAATGAAGAGGGCTACGCCGATAAATCCATCGCTGAGATTGCCACTGAGATGTTCTCCTACTGTGATGCCTTCACCATGTCCGCCAAGAAAGACGGCCATGCCAATATGGGCGGTATGCTGGCCTTCCGGGACCGGGGCCTGTTCTGGCAGAAATTCTCGGACTTCAACCCCGACGGCAGCGTGAAGACCGACGTGGGTGTTCTGTTGAAAGTGAAGCAGATCTCCTGCTATGGCAACGACTCCTACGGTGGAATGTCCGGCCGTGACATCATGGCTCTGGCTGTGGGCCTGTATGAGAGCTGCGACTTCAACTACATGAACGAGCGTGTTGCCCAGTGTAACTACCTGGCCGAGGGTTTCTACAAGGCTGGTGTCAAAGGTGTCGTACTGCCCGCCGGCGGCCACGCTGTGTACATCAACATGGACGAGTTCTTTGACGGCAAGCGTGATCATACCACCTTTGCTGGAGAGGGCTTCTCTCTGGAGTTGATCCGCCGCTACGGCATCCGTGTGTCCGAGCTGGGCGACTACTCCATGGAGTATGACCTGAAGACCCCCGAGCAGCAGGCTGAGCTGGCCAATGTGGTCCGCTTCGCCATTGACCGCAGCCGCCTGACCCAGGAGCACCTGGACTACGTCATCGCTGCTGTCAAGGCGCTGTATGAGGATCGTGAATCCATCCCCAATATGCGGATTGTCTGGGGACACAACCTGCCCATGCGGCACTTCCACGCCTTCCTGGAGCCCTACCCTAACCAAGAGAAGTAGGAGGCAGGCAGCCCGGCAGGACCATGCAGCAACTGCATTACGGGGAGACGAATGCAGATAAAAGGAGAGAGGGCACCCAACGAACCCAATATCAGTTCGTTGAGTACCCTCTTTTTCCGATTACAATGGTTTGACCAAACCAAGATGGAATCAAGGAGGTCTATTATGGCAGGTTCCACCCCAGGCAATCTTGATAATCGAGATGGGTTTAGAAGCAAATGGGGGTTTATCCTTGCGTGTATCGGTTCTGCCGTCGGCATGGCCAATATCTGGCGCTTCCCCTATATGGTGGCTGAGTTCGGCGGCCTGACATTCCTGCTGCCGTATTTTCTGTTTGTGCTGCTCATTGGAGCTTCCGGCGTGATGGAGGAATTTGCCCTGGGCCGTTGGGGCGGCGCAGGGCCTGTGGGTTCTTTCGGAAAAGCAGTGGAAACCCGGGGTGGCAAACGTCGTGTGGGAGAGGCCATCGGTATCCTTCCTGTAGTTGGGTCCATGGGCCTGGCTATCGGTTATACGGTGGTTATGGGCTGGATCTTTAAGTATACCAAGATGGCCATTACCGGTGAGCTATTTGCTCTGGGCCAGGATACTGCCGCTATTGACGGAACCTTTAGTGCCGCTGCCCCTGAAACCAAGACCCTTGGCGAAGGTGTCAGCATGATGCTTCAGAACGGTATCTTTGGC
The DNA here is from genome assembly GCF_002159385.1 of Flavonifractor sp. An52. NCBI lineage: Bacteria > Bacillati > Bacillota > Clostridia > Eubacteriales > Oscillospiraceae > Flavonifractor > Flavonifractor sp. An52. Next base: position 30,216 of record NZ_NFIB01000025.1, on the reverse strand, counting down.
ATTGGCAACGGCTTCTGGATTATTGTAGCTATCGTGGTTTCTGTGGTCATCATGGCGCTGGGTGTATCCGGCGGCATTGAAAGGGCCTGTAAGATTATGATCCCTCTGCTGTTTGGTCTGTTTTTGGTCATGGCGGTGTATATCGCCACTCTGTCGGGCGCTGGCGATGGATATAAGTTCATCTTCAGCCTGAACCCCCGGGGGCTGCTGGACTGGAAGGTTTGGCTGTTTGCCTTTGGCCAGGCATTTTTCTCACTGTCTGTGGCCGGCAACGGCTCGGTCATCTACGGCTCCTATCTGGGTAAGGATGTGGCCATCGGCGCATCTGCCCGCAATGTGGCTGTGTTTGATACTTTGGCAGCTTTGGTGGCGATGTTCGTAATCATCCCCGCTATGGCTACCACCGGTGGTGAGCTGACGACCAAGGGCCCCGGTCTGATGTTTGTGGCGCTCCCCAGCGTGTTCAACGGTATGGGCGGTATTGGCTGGGTGGTGGGGGCCTTCTTCTTTGTTGCTGTCCTCTTTGCCGGTACCACCTCCATCATTAACCTGTATGAGACCCCCGTGGCTTTCTTGCAGGAGAAGCTGAAGTTCAATCGTGTGGTATCTGTTGTCGTCATTCATGCCGTCGGACTGGTGGTGGCTTTGCTCATCCAGCCCTGGACCTCTCAGTGGATGGACGTGGTATCCATCTACATCTGCCCGCTTGGCGCTATGCTGGCCGGGATCATGTTCTTCTGGGTGATGAAGAAAAAGACGGCTGTAGATGCCGTCAGCCAGGGTTCCCATAAGCCTGTGGGCGGCTGGTTCCACCCTATTGGTAAGTTTATTTATGTGCCTTTGTGCGGTGTGGCACTGGTTGGCGGAGCCATCGTGTCCGTTACGCTGGGAATGACACTGGGTTAATTGATATTGGAAAACGGGCCGCTGCGTTTGCAGCGGCCCGTGCTGTTATATTTGACAGTTGCCGCCCGTACTGGGCGGTGGAGAGAGGGACTACTCCTTGTGATCCTCTACGATCTCGCCGCTGCGGAAGGCCTGGACAAGAGCCATCAGATCGTCGATCTGCTCCTGGAGCTGGCGGCCCACGTCAGTCCCGGCGATTTTCAGCCGGGATTCCAACCGCTCAAATACCACCGAAGTAGAGGCGATGTCCTGGTTTTCCCGGATGGCGTTGGCCCGTCCAACAAAGGGCTCGTGGGAGACCAGCCGGAAGCAGGCGGAGTTGTAAATCAGCGTGTAGCCCGCAATGCCGGTGGTTTTCTGATAGGCTTTGCAGAAGCCGCCGTCGATAACCAGCAGCTTGCCGCCTGCCTTCATGGGGCTCTCGCCCTTTTTGGACTTTACCGGGATGTGCCCGTTGATGATGTGGCAGTGAGGTCCCTCCAGACCGAACTGCTTCAGCAGGAACTCACACACAGCGGGGTCGTTGTACAGCTGATAGTAGGCGTTTTTGGGTTCGGTCCAGGTGGACTCATCCAGGATGAACCGCCGCTCAAAGGTGGTCATACGGTCACGGCCAAAGATGGGGCTGTTGCGGCCTGCCCACAGGAACCACAGAAAGTCCATACCGAACTCCCGTTCTTCCGTGCCCGGCTTGCTGTAATAGGCCCGGCGGGCGTTGGTATCGGCATAATCCAGAAAGTCTTTGCCGGACAGGGTCACGCCGCCGATGGTAAAGGACTGGAGCTGACCATCCTCCGTCATGGGGATGCAGCCGTGGAAGAGCAGGTTGCCGTTGTAGACCTTGTACAGACTGCCCTTGGAGTAGAGGAAGCGAATGTGCCGCTGGAGCTTTTCGCTGTGGAGGAAGGAGCTGGTCAGCTGATTGATGAGGGTACTCTCTTCCTCGGTAAGGGTATAGGGATCGTTGGGGTCTACAGTGGGGAAGTCGGTATCCTCCAAGGGATAAGTGGTGCCATTGATGGTGATGCACTTATTCTCATAGTCGATTTTGTCCAGCAGCAGCCGGTCCGCCATACCAAAGCAGGGGTTGCGCAGCAGCTTCTGCCCCTCCAGCTTGAAGAGAATGATGGTAATGGCCTTGTGCATTCGGGCGGCCAGCAGCTTATCCTTTTCCGTGTAGTGGGCGGCGTCTTCGTTGGTCAGCTTCACCTCAAAACAGTGGACATCGCAGTCCTTGTATACCTCGTTGGCAAAGACCGACAGAGGCCGCAGGGAGATGCCGTAGCCTGTCTCGATGACCTCCAGATTGTTGTAGCGCAGGGAGTTGGCCAGTACGGTGGCCACCAGGGTGCGGGAGCCGGAGGCGGCCCCCATCCACAGCACGTCGTGGTTGCCCCACTGGATATCCACGCTGTGGTAGTTCATCAGAGAGTCCAGAATGATGTCCGCCCGAGGACCACGGTCAAAGATATCGCCCACCAGATGAAGATGGTCCACCGCCAGTCGCTTGATGAGCTCGCACAGCTGCACCAGGAAGTTGGAGGCCCGGTCGATGTCGATAATGGTGGAGATGATGTTCTCGTAATAGTCCCGCTTGTCCATGTCCTCATAGTGAGTATGGATCATTTCATCAATGATGTAGGCGTACTCAGGAGGCATAGCCTTACGGACCTTGGAACGGGTGTATTTGGAGCTAACCAGACGGCACATCTCGATCAGGCGGTGGAAGGTGATGCGATACCACTCCCGCATATCGGTGGTCTCCCGCTCGATCTCCTCCAGTTTTTCCTGGGGATAGTAGATAAGGGTGGCCAGCTGGTCTAGATCGGCCTTGGATACGGTGGTGGCAAACAGGCTGTCCAGCTTCTCGCGTACCACGCCGGAAGCCGAATTCAGGATGTGAAGGAAGGCCTCATACTCGCCGTGTACGTCGGAGATAAAGTGCTCAGTGCCTTTGGGCAGGTTCTGAATGGCGTGGAGGTTGATGATCTCGGTGCTGGCAGCCTGGACATTTGGGTATTGCCGGGCCAGCATTTTCAGATAGTGCAGGTTTTCCGGACGGTATGCTTTCTTACCTTCCATGGGAGGGCCTCCTTTTGGATGTCGTTGCCAATATTATCCCACTTTATGCCTCCGGTTGCAAGTAGAATCCAACCATTGTTGGACTTGACAGTGTAAAATCTCGGGATATAATTGATACGTCAATCGTTGATATGTCAATTAGGAAGGTGAGTGGATGGAAAAGACATTCCATATGCTGCTCTACCGGGCTTTTCATGCCCAGCGGGGGGCGTTGCGTCCCTGCCTGGCGGAGGTAGGACTGGGAACCGGTCAGCCCAAGCTGCTGGGCTATCTCAGCCAGCATGGTCCCAGCCGCCAGCGTCAGCTGGCCGACTACTTTGAGATCGATCCGGCGGCGGTATGCCGGATGCTGGACAGCTTGGAAAAGGGCGGCTTTGTGACCCGGTGCGGGGATGGACAGGACAAGCGCCGGGACCGAATCGAGATCACTCCTGCTGGCCAGACGGCCTATGACGCCTGGCGAAGCTGCTGCCGTACCATGGAGGAACGGATGCTGGCGGGGTTTACACCGGAAGAGCAGGAGCGGTTCGCCGGCTACCTGAGCCGGGCGTACCGCAATCTGAAGACAGCAGGGGAGGGACGGTCATGAAAGAACTGAAACGCCTGCTGTCCTATTTGGGCCCCTACCGCCGGGACCTGTTTCTGGGCGGATTATTGGTGCTGGTGGAGACCGCCTTTGAGCTGGTGATCCCGGTGCTGATGGCTGACCTCATTGACGTGGGAGTAGAGAACCGGGATCTGAATTATATTGTGGTCAAGGGTGTACAGATGGGCGTATGTGCTGTACTGGCTTTGATCACCGGCCTGCTGTATGCCCGGTTTGCCGCCCGGGCTGCCTACGGCTGGGGCGCCCGTATCCGGGAGGCCCAGTATGAGCGGGTCCAGGACTACGCCTTTTCCAACTTGGACCGCTTTGAAAGCTCCTCTCTGGTTACCCGTATGACCACCGATGTAACGGTGCTGCAAAACGCAATCAATGGCGGACTGCGGCCCCTGGTGCGCAGCCCGGTGATGCTGGTGATGGGATTAGGACTGTCCTTCTGGATGAATGCCCGGCTGGCTCTGATTTTTGTGGTGACTGCTCCCATACTGGCGCTCATCCTCTTTTTTGTGGTGCGTAAGGTGGCGCCCATGTATGGCAGGCTCCAGAAGGCCATGGATAAGCTGAACAATGTGGTTCAGGAGGGTCTTACCGCCATCCGGGCGGTGAAGGCTTTTGTGCGGGGGGAGTATGAGGAGGAGAAGTTCCAGTCGGTCAATGAGGAGCTGATGGCCACCAGTCAGCGGACCTTCCACTTTGCGGTACTCAACCTGCCCGCTTTCCAGTTCGCGATGTATACTGCCATCGTGCTCATTCTGTGGTTCGGCGGCGGCATGATCCTGGGCGGCAGTCTCCAGGTGGGGGAACTGACCGGCTTTCTCAGCTATGTGCTCCAGGTGATGAACTCCTTCATGATGATTTCCAACGTGTTCCTGCTGCTCACTCGGTCTCTGGCCAGTGCCCACCGCATTGCGGAGGTATTGGAGGAGAAGCCGGCCCTTGTTTCCCCGGCTCAGCCGGTGGAGGAAGTGCCCGACGGCAGCGTGGACTTTGAGAGTGTTTCCTTCAAGTACCATACCGACGCCAGGGAGTATGCTCTGTCTGGGGTGAACCTGCATATCAGGGCAGGCCAGACTGTGGGTATCCTGGGCGGCACAGGCTCTGCCAAGACTACCCTGGTACAGCTCATTCCCAGGCTATACGATGCCACTGAAGGTACTGTGCGGGTTGGTGGCCACGATGTAAAGGACTACGACCTGACAGTCCTGCGGGACGCGGTGGGCATCGTGCTCCAGAAAAATGTGCTCTTCTCCGGTACTGTCCGGGAGAATCTGAAGTGGGGCGACCCGGGTGCCGACGATGAGACTCTGTGGGCGGCTTGCCGGGCGGCCTGCGCCGATGAATTTTTGGAGCGAATGCCGGACGGCCTGGATACCGATCTGGGGCAGGGGGGCGTCAACGTCTCCGGAGGCCAGAAGCAGCGGTTATGTATTGCCCGAGCCCTGTTGAAAAACCCCAAGATCCTGATTTTTGATGACTCCACCAGTGCGGTAGATACTGCAACAGAGGGCAAGATCCGGGGAGCTTTGAGCAAGCTTACCGGCGTCACCAAGATTATTATTGCCCAGCGAGTCACCTCGGTGATGCACACCGATCTTATTGTCATCCTGGAGGACGGCAGAATTCACGCCGCCGGCACCCATAGGGAACTGTTGGAGCATGACCCCATCTATCAGGAGATCTACGCATCCCAGATGAAAGGAGGGGAGGAGAATGGCTAGACAGCTCAGCGCAAAAAAGCCCAAGCACCTGGGTTACACCATTCGCGCCCTTCTGTCCTATCTGGGAAGACACAAGTTCCTGCTGCTGGCGGTAGCGGTGTTGGTTACTGTCAGTGCTCTGGCCAACCTGCTGGGCACCTATATGATCCGACCGGTGGTCAATAACCTGGCTACAGGGGGGATGGAAGCCCTGCTGAGAGGGGTGGCCATCACTGCCCTCATCTATCTGGCGGGAGCCCTGGCGGCCTGGGGCTATACCCAGACCATGGTGAAGGCGGCACAGAAGGTACTTTACGATATCCGCCGGGACTTGTTCGCCCATCTCCAGAAGCTGCCCCTCCGCTTCTTCGATACCCGCCGCCACGGCGACGTGATGAGCTACTTCACCAACGACGTGGACACCATTTCGGACGCCCTGAACAACAGCTTCGCTATGGTGATCCAGAGCTTCATTCAGGTGGCAGGTACCCTGACCATGCTCTTCATCCTCAACTGGCGGCTCACCCTGGTAGTAGCGGTATGCTATGTGGTCATGTTTCTCTATATCCGCTATAGCGGAAAGCGAAGCAAGGCCTACTACAACAAGCAGCAGCGGGCATTGGGTGATCTGGACGGCTATATTGAAGAGATGGTGGCGGGCCAGAAGGTGGTCAAGGTCTTCAACCATGAAAAAGCCAACCTGCGGACGTTTAGAGAGAAAAACGAAGCGCTTCGCAAGGCGGGCACCGGTGCTCAGAGCTACGCAGCTACCATGATCCCGGCGGTAGTGAGCATCTCCTATATTAACTATGCCATTGTGGCTGCCCTGGGAGGCTATATGGCCATGGCAGGCATGACCGACGTGGGAAGCCTGGCCAGCTATCTGGTCTTTGTGCGTCAGGCCGCCATGCCCATCAACCAATTTACCCAGCAGACCAACTTACTGCTGGCTGCCCTGGCTGGCGCCGAGCGGGTTTTTGAGGCTATGGACCAGACTCCGGAGGTTGACGACGGTCAGGTGAGGTTGGAAAAGCGCGACGGGGGCTGGGTTTGGCGCAAGCCTGACGGCTCTGAGGTGCCCTTGCGGGGGGATGTCCGCTTTGAAGGTGTCACCTTTGGTTATGATGCCGGTCACCCCATTCTGAAAGACATCAGTCTCTTTGCCAAGCCCGGCCAGAAGATCGCCTTTGTGGGCTCTACCGGCGCGGGCAAGACCACCATCACCAATCTGATCAACCGCTTCTACGATGTACAAAAGGGGCGGGTGACCTATGACGGCATTGACGTGAAGGACATCCGGAAAGATGATCTGCGGCGATCCCTGGGCATGGTACTTCAGGATACCCACCTCTTTACCGGTACCATTGCCGATAACATCCGCTTTGGCAAGCTGGATGCCACCATGGAGGAGGTGGAGAAGGCGGCCAAAATCGCCAACGCTGATTCCTTCATCCGCCGCTTGCCCCAGGGCTACGACACTATGGTGACGGCAGACGGAGCCAATCTGTCTCAGGGCCAGCGGCAGCTGCTTGCCATTGCCCGGGCGGCAGTGGCTGACCCACCGGTACTCATTTTGGACGAGGCAACCAGCAGCATTGATACCCGCACCGAGGCCCTCATCGAAAAGGGAATGGACCAGCTGATGGAGGGGCGGACGGTGTTTGTGATTGCTCACCGGCTGTCCACGGTCCGTAATGCTGACGCTATTATGGTGCTGGAACAGGGGCAGATTGTGGAGCGGGGCAGCCACGAGGACCTGCTGTCCCAGCAGGGAGAATATTATCAGCTGTACAACGGTATGTTTGAGCTGAGCTAAAAGGGCATAAAACTTCATGCGCCAAGAGCACACCACGAAAACGGGCGAGGCTTGTGGCGCATGAAGTTTATGCGCATATGGGCCGTCCCGGCCCATGCGCTTTGATTTCATGGCCGTGCCGCTGAAAGCGGCATATGGCCAATTTTGCTATGCTTTTGCATAGCAAAAAAGGACGCCGTCAGGCGTCCTTTTTTATGCTGGATTAGAACAGGTGAATGGTGGTGATCAGGCCGGAGAACACGATGGAAACGGTGGAGCACAGCTTGATCAGGATGTTCAGAGAGGGGCCGGAGGTGTCCTTGAAGGGGTCGCCCACGGTGTCGCCGATCACGGCGGCCTTGTGGCAATCGGAACCCTTGCCGCCGTGGTGGCCGGCCTCAATGTACTTCTTGGCGTTATCCCAAGCGCCGCCGGCGTTGGACATGAACACGGCAACCACGAAGCCGGTGACGGTAACGCCGCCCAGCAGGCCCACAACGGCCTCAGCGCCCAGGATCAGGCCCACGATGACGGGGACGATGATGGCCAGCAGGGAGGGGATAACCATCTCATGCAGAGCGCCCTTGGTGCACAGGTCCACGCAGGAGGCGTAGTCGGGATCAGCCTTGCCCTCCATGATGCCGGAGATCTCACGGAACTGACGGCGAACCTCCACCACGATGGACTGGGCGGCACGCTGCACACCGCTCATGGTGAGGGCGGCGAAGATGAAGGTAAGCATGGCGCCCACGAACAGACCAACCAGCACGGCGGGGTTGGTGAGGGACAGGTCCATGGCGTGGTCCAGCTTGCCCTTGACCACGTCCACATAGGAGACCAGCAGAGCCAGAGCGGTGAGGGCGGCGGAACCAATGGCGAAGCCCTTACCGGTGGCGGCGGTGGTGTTGCCCAGGGAGTCCAGAGCGTCAGTACGGTTGCGGACCTCCTCGCCCAGGCCGCTCATCTCGGCGATGCCGCCGGCGTTGTCGGCCACGGGGCCGTAGGCGTCGGTGGCCAGGGTGATGCCCAGGGTGGACAGCATACCCACGGCGGCGATACCAATGCCGTACAGGCCCTTGGAGAAGAGCAGCTCATAGTCGGCGCCGCCGGTGGTCAGAGAGCCGCCGGAGGCCAGGAAGGAGACGATGATAGCGATGCCGATGATGATGATGGGAGCGGCGGTGGAGAGCATACCCAGGGAAATACCGCCGATGATGGTGGTAGCGGCGCCGGTCTCAGTGGAGTCAGCCAGGCCCTGGGTAGGCTTGTAGGTGTCGGAGGTGTAGTACTCGGTGAAGTAACCGATAGCGCAGCCAGCCACCAGACCGGCCAGGATGGAGATGTAGGGGCCCCAGGAACCCATGATGAAGTAGGTGATGGGGGCGGCGGCGATTGCGGCCAGAACAGCAGCGGTATAGGTGCCCTTACGCAGGGTGGCCAGCAGGGACTTCTGGGTGGCGTTCTCCTTGGTGCGGATCAGGAAGCTGCCCAGCACGGAGCAGATCACGCCCACCACGGCAATGACCAGTGGCAGCAGCATGGCGTTCCAGGTCATGTTGTCGCTGGCATAAGCGGCAGCACCCAGAGCGAAGGTAGCCAGAATGGAACCCACGTAGGACTCGTACAGGTCGGCACCCATGCCGGCCACGTCGCCCACGTTGTCGCCCACGTTGTCGGCGATGGTAGCGGGGTTACGGGGGTCATCCTCGGGAATACCGGCCTCAACCTTGCCCACCAGGTCGGCGCCCACGTCGGCGGCCTTGGTAAAGATACCGCCGCCTACGCGGCCAAACAGCGCCATGAAGGAAGCGCCCATACCGAACATAACCATGGTCTGGGCGATCTTGGCGGCTTCAAAGTGAGCAATGTACTTCAGAATGTGGAACCAGATGGACACGTCCAGCAGGCCAAGACCCACCACGGTGAAGCCCATGACGGCGCCGGAGGAAAAGGCCACGTTGAGGCCCCGGTTCAGGCTCTCATGAGCGGCGTTGGCGGTACGGGCGTTGGCGGAGGTGGCGATTTTCATGCCAACAAAACCAGCCAGGCCGGAATAGATACCGCCGGTGAGGAAGGCGAAGGGGATAAACCAGTTATCCAGCATATCCACTCCTGCCAGAATAAGTAAAATCACGAAGACTACAATAAAGATCTTTGCGACGGTGGTATACTGGCGCTTAAGGTAAGCGTTAGCGCCTTTGCGGATAGAGGCGGCGAGCTTTTGCATCAGTTCAGTGCCTTCAGAAAACTTTAGCACCTTCCTTGCTTGGGCTACGGCGAAGATTAGCGCGATAAAAGCGCCTACTAGACCGAGCCAAAAGAGGTTTTCGATCATCTTACCCAACTCCTTTAATTCGGAAACCATTGTAGCGCAAGGGTTTCCGGTTTTACAGACAACATTATAATACCTCAAAATACATCCGTTTGGCAAGAGTATTCAAAAAAGAAAGCGTCAAATCCGAGGATTTGACGCTTTGGACAAAAACGAATGGACAGTTTAAGACCGTTTCCATGCATTTCCGCTAAAGAGCACCAGAATGGGCAAAACCTCAAGGCGGCCCACAATCATGCACAGGGAAAGCACCAGTTTGGAAAAGCCGGAGAAGAAAGCGTAGTTGCCCATGGGGCCTACCAATTCCAGACCGGGACCGATGTTGCCGATGCAGGAGACCACCGCAGTAAAGGTGGTACCGAAGGAGTTGTTGTCCACAGAGACCAAGAGTGTGGCGCCCAGGGTGATAAAGATATAGGCGGCAAAAAAGATCTGGACGGAACGAAGGGCGGTCTCGTCCACTACACGACCGTCCAGTTTGACCACGTTGACGGCCCGGGGATGGATAACCTGGCGGATCTCCCGCTTGATGCAACGGCCCAGCAGCAGGACACGGGAACACTTGATAGCGCCGCCGGTGGAGCCGGCGCAGGCGCCGATAAACATGAGCAGCACCAGCAGGGTTCTGGAGAACTCTGGCCATAGGTTGAAATCCGTGCTGGCGAAGCCAGTGGTGGAGATGATGGAACCGACCTGGAAGGCGGCATGGCGGATGGATTCTCCGCCGGTGGGGTAAAGATTCCAGATATTGATGGAGATCAGCGTGATACTGGCAAAGACTACGATCAGGAAGAAGCGCAACTCGTCACTTTTCAGTACCTGCTTCACCTTTCCGCAGAGCAGCAGGAAGTAGAGGGAGAAGTTCACGGAGAACAGCAGCATAAAGATCGTAATGATGATCTCAATGGCGGGACTGCCGTAGGCGGCAATGGAGATGTTTCTGGTGGAAAAGCCGCCGGTGCCTGCTGTGGCGAAGGAGTGAACGATGCTGTCATACCAGGGCATCCCGGCGATCTTCAGAATGATGATCTCAATGGCGGTCAGACCGCAGTAGATCCCGTACAGGATCTTGGAGGACTGGCTACTCTTGGGGACCAGCTTGCTGACTACAGGGCCGGGACTTTCGGCCCTCATCAGGTGGAGAGTGCGGGACCCCAGACTGGGCAGCAGTGCGATGGTAAGAATGAGCACGCCCATACCGCCCAGCCAGTGGATGAAGGAGCGCCAGAACAGAATGCCGCGAGGCAGCGGCTCCACTGCGGTCAGAATGGATGCACCGGTGGTGGTAAAGCCGGAGACGGCTTCAAAAAAGCAGTCTATGTAAGAGGAGAAATAGCCGCTGAAATAGAAGGGAAGCGCGCCGAAGGCGCCTACCAGCAGCCAGATCAGCGCCACCGCGAAAAAGCCTTCCCGGGTAAAGAAGTGGTCGTCACTGGGCAGAAGGGAAAGCGCGAAGCCGATTACCATGACCAGCGGTATGGTGAAGAGAAAGGGGGTGGGGTCTTCCTGATAGATCAGACACACCAGCAGCGGCAGCAGCATGGTGATAGCCTCCACCATCAGGGTCTTTCCGGCTACTTTAAATACCAGTCTGAAGTTCATTGCGCCGCCCCCAGATCCAGCAGAGAGTCCTCATAGATATCATTGAGGTCCAGAATGCCGTGGTTGCGGGAGATCAGAATCACTGTATCGCCCGCGGAAATGGAACTGGAGCCGTCAGGAATGATGATCTTACCCTGGTGGACCAGTACGGCAATGAGGATGCCCTTTTTCAGCCGCAGATCCTTCAGCGGCACGCCCTGATTGTGGGTCGTCTCATTGGCGATGAACTCCAGAGCTTCCGCGTGTCCGTCGCAGATCTTGTACAGGGCGTTCATCACGCTGCCTTTGGAATTCTGCATTCCGCGGACCACCTGAAGAATGTGGCTGGCGGTGATGAGCTTGGGGGAGATCACACTGTCCAGACCGGCGGCGTGGGCGATGCTGGCGTAGTTCTGCCGGTTGGACTTGGCCACCACCTTTTTGATACCCTGCTGCATGGCGTAGAGGGAGATGATGATATTGTCCTCGTCCCGGTCGGTGAGGGCAATAAAGGCGTCGGAAGCGCTGGCGTTTTCCTCCTCCAGCAGCTCCTGGTCGGTGCCGTCGCCCTGAATAATGAGGGCCTGGGGAAGCACATCGCTGAGGTGACGGCAGCGCTCCGGGTTACGCTCCACGATCTTGACCTGCATTCCCATCTTGAGCAGAATGCTGGTCAGATAATGGGCGATGCGTCCGCCGCCGATGATAAAGGCGGAATGCAGCTTGGGAATGTGCCGTCCCAGCAGGCGGAAGAAGGCGGTCAGGCCGGCGGGCTGACCCACCAGATAGAGCCGGTCGCCTACCCGGGGAATAAAGGTGCCGTCAGGAATGATGACCTCGCCGTCTTCCCGCTCCGCCGCGCACAGGAGCATGGGCAGCTCCCGGATCTTGCTGGTCTGGGCGGACAGAGGCTGGTCGGCCAGGAAGTCGCCCTCCCGCACCCGGAAGCCGATTAACTCCACCCGCCCCCGGCAGAAGGTTTCGATGTTGGCCGCGCTGGGGAAACGAAGCAGGCGGGAGATCTCCACGGCGGTGGCATTCTCCGGGTTAATGGCCAGATCAATGCCCAGTTCCCGCTTCATGTGGGACAGCTCCATGGCATACTCCACATTGCGTACCCGAGCGATGGTAAATTTGGCGCCCAGCTGTTTGGCGGTGAGGCAGCAGACCATGTTGACTTCGTCCAGGCTGGTGGCGGCGATGAGCACGTCTGCCGACTCAACACCCGATTCCTTCAGGGCGGAGATGGAGGCGCCGTTGCCCTTGACGCACATCACGTCCAGAGATTCTGAGGCGTGGCGCAGGGCGTCGTCGTTGGTGTCGATTACCGTGACGTTGTGCTCCTCCTGAGACAGATGCTCTGCCAGTGTAAAACCGACCTTTCCATCTCCCACAATGATGATCTTCAAGCAATATCCATCCTTTCAGGGGTCGGGGTCCCCTTGTAGACGCTCTATATAAATCAGGCGAGAGCGGTCCATTCATGATGTATGATCGTAGCCTCCATCTTAACGCAATCTGTCAGTAGATGCAAGTATTCTTTCATCATTCCGACAAACTTCGGGAAAGCAAAAGAAAGATTTCCTGGAACAAAAATCTGCCGGTCTGTGACCGGCAGATTGGGCGGCGGCAGGATGATTAACTGGTCCATTCGCCGTGGATGATGCCCACCAGGTACCAGTCGTTGTTCCAGATCTCAAAAACCAGCTTGAGAGAGCACCAGTCAAAGCCCTCCAGCGCGGGATCGATACCAGGGAAGTGGTATTCCACAAAACGACCGTTGGGATAGGCATCAGCCACGTTTTCCAGGGCGTTTCCACTGATTAGCACGGTATCAATCCCCACCTGGGGAGCTTCGGTATAGTCGGTGTTAAAAACATAGCGGGCAAAATAGTCCTTGGAGGTGCAGCGGATGGGGGAGCCGGAGCCCACAGCCAGACCCCAGGTGTAGAGCTGTTTATCTTCCGCTAAACCGGCCACCTGATCTTGCGAGAGTACATTGTCACAGGAATGGTCCACGGTGGAGTAAGGCGTCAGGGTGACCCCCCGCCTGGGATGGACCAGCTGGGAGAGCGCGGAATAATCTTCCTGCTTGAGTGCCTCCAATACCTGACTGGCACGCTCCAGGAGCAGCGTATTGTCGTTGACATCCAAGGGTGGCTCCGTAGGAACAGCGGAGGCGTAGGTATGCTGATTATAGGCGACAGTAGGAATGGAGGAAGAGACAGCAGCGGAGTTATTAGAGGAAGAGAGAGACAGTCCCACCATAGAACCCAGAACCAGTCCGCACAGCAGAGCCAGTACGGTCATTAGGGCTGCCCGCTTCACATTCGCCGCCTCCTTTTAAATCGTGATGTCTGCCGGACCAGGTAAAAATGCAGCCTGTCCTTCAGCAAAACTATTCTAAAACGGATGAAACAAAAATACAACAACAAAACGTTACAAAAAGGAGAGATATTTGTGCACCTTGCAAAGGGGAGCAGAAACTGATATAATACAGTACGCCAATCCGTGGACCATACCCGGTCTGATCCGGGGATGAAAGGGATGTATGCGACACCGAGGAGGTATCCGAGATGCATGAACATGAATTGCAGTTCCATATAAAATGTAAGCAGGGCGACGTGGGCCGCTATTGCTTTCTGCCTGGTGATCCGGGCCGCTGCGAGAAGATAGCCGCTTATTTTGATAATCCGGTGAAGATCGGCAGTAATCGGGAATATACCATTTATACCGGCACACTGTTGGGCGAAAAGGTGAGCGTATGCTCCACTGGCATCGGGGGTCCCTCCGCTGTGATTGCCATGGAGGAGCTACATAACATCGGGGCGGATACCTTTATTCGTGTGGGTACCTGCGGCGGTATTGCTCTGCCTGTCAAAAGCGACGATGTGGTGATTGCTACCGGCGCGGTGCGCCACGAGGGTACCAGCCGGGAGTACGCGCCCATTGAATTCCCCGCTGTGTCCGATTATGAAGTCCAGACCGCTCTGGTCCAGGCGGCCAAGAACCTGGGGAAGCCGTGGCACGCTGGCGTGGTCCAGTGCAAGGACTCTTTCTATGGGCAGCACAGTCCGTCCCGGATGCCGGTGGCTCAGGAACTGCTTTATAAGTGGGAGGCCTGGAAGCGCCTTGGCGTGCTGGCCTCTGAGATGGAGTCGGCGGCTTTGTTCTGCTGCGCCGCCGCACTGGGCGTGCGGTGCGGCTCCTGCTTCCATGTAATCTGGAATCAGGAGCGGGAGGCCGCCGGCCTGGATCAGACCGAGAGCCACGACCTGTCCGCCGCTCTGGAGGTTGGTATCGAGGCGGTCAAGCTGTTGATCGAGGCCGACAGGGAGAAAAACTGAAAATGCCTGCATCAGGGCCTGCCGCAATATGCGGCGGGCCCTTTTTTGCTGCTGTACAGCGCTCCCCAAACGGGTATGTTTGTCTGACAATATACCGGATATCGCAGCAAATTCGGTAACAGAATTACGGGGAGATCAACTTATGTGTTTTGTTAATGTTGTGCATTGACAACTGTTAGCAGACAAACTAAACTAAACATAGTACAGAAAAAGGAGATGACGTGATGCGGCAGGAGCGCCATGTGGGCTATGAGATCAAAGCCCTGTCCAATCTGCTGCGGCGAAAGGTTTTGGAGATGACCTGCACACCGGAAGGAGACGATTTTACCGAGATGCAGGTGAAGCTGCTGGGTTTTTTGTGTCATAATCGGGACCAGGAGATCTGCCAAAAGGATATTGAGGAAGCCTTCTATATCCGGCGGTCTACGGCATCCCGGCTGCTCAAGCGGCTGGAGGCTCAAGGCTTTATCGTGCGGCAGTCAGTGGAACGGGACGCCCGGCTCAAGCGGGTGACCACCACTGCCAAGGCGGATGCGCTCCATCAGGAGATCATCGATCGGATCAACAGTGTGGAAGACCTGTTGACCCAGGGGCTGAGTCAGGCGGAGGTGGAGCAATTCCTCAGCACGGTGGAAAAACTGAAGCAGAATCTGATGTAAGCCGTCCGTGTGGCGGCTTACAGTGCGTCATTCCTGCGTAGACTGTGGTTTACGCGCAAATCCTAAGGAGGGAACCCTATGAAGAAGAAACGCGGCTTAATCAGCTGCATTGGGGAATTCAAGACGGCTACCATCCTTACACCCATCTTCGTGATCGGAGAGGTGGCCTTCGATGTACTGATTCCCATGATGACCGGCAAGCTGCTGGATGAAGGCGTCAGAGCGGGCAATATGAGCCGGATCATTCAGTATGGCCTGCTGGTTGTGGCCATGGCATTGATGGCACTGCTGTTGGGTGGCCTGTCCGGCCGGTTCGCGGCCCGGGCCTCCACCGGCTTCTCCCGCAATCTGCGCCGTGAGATGTACCAGAACGTACAGAAGTTTTCCTTTTCCAACATCGATAAATTCTCCACCGGCGGTATCATTACCCGTCTGACCACTGATGTGACCAACGTGCAGATGGCCTTTATGATGATTATCCGTATTGCGGTGCGCTGCCCCATTATGCTAATCTGCGCCTGGTTCCTTACCTTTACCCTCAATCCCAAGCTGGCGCTGATCTTCCTGGTGGTCATTCCTATTCTGGCAGCGGGTATTCTGCTCGTTATGAAATCGGCCCACCCTGTCTTCGAGCGTGTGTTCAAGAAGTATGACTGGCTGAACAACGTGGTGGAGGAGAACCTGCTGGGCATCCGTGTTGTGAAGTCCTTTGTGCGGGAGGATCATGAGAAGGAGAAATTCGGCAAGGTGTCCAATGAGATCTATATGGACTTCTCCAAGGCGGAAAAGATCGTGGCATTCAATATGCCGCTGATGCAGATCTGTGTCTACGCCTGTATGCTCACTGTGTCCTGGATTGGCGCCAACCTGGTGGTGGGCGGCGAGCTGACCACCGGACAGCTGACCAGTATGTTCAGCTACATCATGATGATCCTCATGAGCCTGATGATGCTGTCCATGGTGCTGATGATGATCATTCTGGCCCGGGCTTCTGCTGAGCGAATCGTGGAACTGCTCAACGAGGAGAGCGACCTGAAGAACGGCCCCGATCCCATCCATGAGGTGAAGGACGGTTCCGTGGTCTTTGAGAACGTCAGCTTCAGCTACGCCAAGGACCCCACCAAGGAGTGTCTGAAGGACGTGAATCTCACCATCAAGTCCGGCGAGACCGTGGGCATTCTGGGTGGTACCGGTACCTCCAAGACCACCCTGGTCCAGCTGATCCCCCGTCTGTACGATGCCACTGAGGGCCGCGTGCTGGTAGGCGGCGTGGATGTGCGGGACTACGATATGGAGGCTCTGCGTGAGCAGGTGGCCATGGTGCTCCAGAAGAATGTGCTTTTCTCCGGTACCATTAAGGAGAATCTGCGCTGGGGCAACAAGGAGGCCGCTGACGAAGAGATGGTCCGGGTGTGTAAGCTGGCCCAGGCTGATCCCTTTATCCAGGAGTTCCCAGACAAGTACGATACCCACATCGAGCAGGGCGGTTCCAACGTGTCCGGTGGCCAGAAGCAGCGCCTGTGTATTGCCCGGGCTCTGCTGAAGAAGCCCAAGATCCTCATTCTGGATGACTCCACCTCTGCAGTGGACACCAAGACCGACGCCCTGATCCGCAAGGCGTTCCGGGAGGAGATCCCCGACACCACCAAGTTCATCATTGCCCAGCGTATCTCCTCCATTGAGGACGCCGACAAGATCCTGGTGATGGACGGCGGCAAGATCTCCGCCATGGGTACCCATGAGGAACTGCTCAAGACCTGCGAAATTTACCGCGAGATTTATGAATCCCAGACCAAAGGAGGCGGCGAAGATGAAACCTGATATGAGACAGAAGCCTCCTGTGAACCGCTCCCGCACGATACGCCGCCTGATGCAGTACGTCAAGCGGGGATACGGGTTCCGGTTCCTGCTGGTGTTGGTATGCATCCTGATCAGCGCCATCGCCTCGGTGTCCGGCTCACTATTTTTGGGCTCCCTCATCGACGTGTATATCACCGATCTGCTGGCCATGGATAACCCGGTGTTTGACGGCCTGCTCCATGCCCTTATTCTCATGGGCTGCCTCTATCTTGCCGGTGCCCTGTGTGCCCTTGCCTACAACCGTCTGATGGTTACCATCTCTCAGGGCGTACAGAAAAAGATCCGGGATGATCTGTTCAGCCATATGCAGTCCCTGCCCATCAAGTATTTTGATACCCACGCTCACGGCGACGTGATGAGTGTATACACCAACGACGTGGATACCCTCCGTCAGATGTTTTCCCAGAGCATCCCCCAGGTCATCAACTCTCTGATGATGATTGTGGTGGCCTTTGTGGGCATGATCTTCACCAATTTGCTGCTTACCGGCGTGGTAATTCTTTGCATCATCGGTATGCTGCTGGTGACCCGGTTCCTGGCCGGCCGCAGCGGCCGCTACTTCATTCGCCAGCAGGTGAAGCTGGGCGATCTGAACGGCTATATTGAAGAGATGATCAACGGCCAGAAGGTAGTCAAGGTTTTCTGTCACGAGGAGGAGGCCCAGGAGGGCTTTGATAAGGTGAATGACGCTCTCTTCGAGAGCGCCGACAAGGCTAACAAGTACGCCAACATTCTTATGCCTATCCTGATCAATATCGGCAATGCCCAGTATGTCATCATCGCCATGGCCGGCGGTGCTCTGGCCCTCAGCGGCATTGGCCCCGGCATCACCTTGGGCGTCATCGCTACCTTCCTCCAGCTGTCCAAGAGCTTGTCCAACCCCATCAGCCAGATCTCCCAGCAGATCAACTCGGTGGTCATGGCTCT
This sequence comes from Flavonifractor sp. An52, assembly GCF_002159385.1. Classification (NCBI taxonomy): domain Bacteria; kingdom Bacillati; phylum Bacillota; class Clostridia; order Eubacteriales; family Oscillospiraceae; genus Flavonifractor; species Flavonifractor sp. An52. The sequence goes on along the minus strand of NZ_NFIB01000025.1, from coordinate 12,426 downwards.
GGCCGGCGCCCAGCGTATCTTTGATCTGATGGATGAGCCTGCTGAGGAGGACCACGGCACCGTGACTCTGGTGAATGTGGCCTTTGACAAGGATGGTACCCTCCATGAGACCGACGAGCATACCAACCTGTGGGCCTGGAAGGTACCTCAGGAGGACGGTTCCTTCCAGTATGTGAAGCTGGCGGGTGATGTGCGCTTTGACCACGTGGACTTTGCTTATGAGGAGGGTAAGACCATCCTCCACGACATCAGCCTCTTTGCCAAGCCTGGCCAGAAGCTGGCCTTCGTGGGCGCCACCGGCGCAGGCAAGACCACCATTACCAACCTGATCAACCGCTTCTATGACATTGCCGACGGCAAGATCCACTATGACGGCATCTCCATCAACGACATCAAGAAGCCCGATCTGCGCCGCTCTCTGGGCATCGTGCTTCAGGATACCAACCTGTTTACCGGTACCGTTCGGGAAAACATCCGCTACGGCAACCTGAACGCCACCGATGAAGAGGTGGAGGCCGCCGCTGTGCTGGCCAACGCCGACGACTTCATCCGGCGGCTGCCTCAGGGATACGATACCATGCTGACTGGCAACGGTGCCAACCTGTCCCAGGGCCAGCGGCAGCTCATTGCCATTGCCCGGGCCGCCGTGGCCGATCCCCCGGTGATGATCTTGGACGAGGCAACCTCTTCCATCGATACCCGTACTGAGGCCATTGTCCAGCAGGGTATGGACTCCCTCATGTGTGGGCGCACCGTCTTTGTCATTGCCCACCGCCTGTCCACCGTACGCAACTCCGACGCCATTATGGTGCTGGATCACGGCCGTATTGTGGAGCGAGGCGACCACGAGGACCTGATCGCTCAGCAGGGCCTCTACTATCAGCTGTACACCGGCGCGTTTGAGCTGGAGTAAGCAAACCCTCTCTTTGCAGCAGGCCGCCCCGGTCATACCGGGGCGGCCCGCTATTTTTTCCTTCAGCACGCACCACCTCCGGAGCGCGGCATAGTATGGAATGAGACCGGGCCGGACAGCGGGAAGCTCCGCCGCCAGCTCCAGGTTTCTAACATTTAAACCGGGAGGTACTTCTATGATGGGGTGCAATAATGGTTGTGGCTGTGGCTTTGGCGGCGGTAGCTGCCTGTGGATCATTCTGATCATCATCCTGCTGTGCTGCTGCTGCGGCGGTGGTAATAGCTGCGGCAACAACTGCGGCTGCGGAAACAGCTGCTGCTGAGTCCATACCCATAGAAAAAACCGGGGGGATGCCAAACAAGGCATCCCCCCGGTTCGTCTGTCCGGTCCCCGGAGCGCATAGAATGGCAGAAAGGGGGGACGGGGTATGGAGCGGCGGTTTTCACTGTGGGAGGGCCGGGGCTGGCTCACGGTGCGGGAGGAGAAGAACCGTGCGGTGTGTGCCGCACAGTTGCCTAACGACGGCAAAGGACTGTACAAGTGCTGGCTTACCGGAGGGGGAGGAAAAGCCCTGCTGGGCACCTTTGTGCCCCAGGGCGGTGTCCTGCGGTTGGAGCGTACCTTGACGATCAGCGAGCTGGAGCGGCAGGGTGCCTGGCCGCCGGAGGGCGGTCAGGCCGTACTGGCGTTCTCTTTTGATGGGGCAGAGAAGATTCCGGCAGGGTGGCGGCGGGAAGACAATCCCGGCCGGCTGATGGGGGAGCCGCTACTGGCCGCTGCCGCCAAAGGTCCGGCTCTGATCTGTCGGGACGAGCGTGGCTTTCTTATGGCCTATCTGTATCGGAAAGACCGGCCTTTTCCGTTGACGCCGCTGTTTTGCTTTGCACGGCTGGAAACGCTGGAGGGGCGGGACTATCTCTGTTTTCCCTTCCGGCCCGGCGGCTGCCCCCGGCTGGACGATCTGTTGTAATTTCACTTTGTTTGCGCTATACTGACAGAATGAGATCCTATTTACAAATGAGGAATGAACTATGACCGATTATTTTCATCTGAATGCCCAGCCGGAACTGATCCAGGGGATCAGCAGCCTGGGACTGGCCCATCTGGGGGATGGTGTGTTTGAGCTGATGGTGCGCTCCTGGCTGTGTCTCCACGGCAAGGCCACCTCCAAGGGCCTCCATCGGGCCACGGTCCGCTATGTGGCGGCTCCCGCCCAGGCTAGAGCAGTGGAGAAGATCCTCCCCCTGCTGGAGGAGGCGGAGCAGGACGTGTTCCGTCGGGGCCGCAATACCAGCCCTCACAGCGTGCCCCAGAATGCCAGTCGGGCGGACTACCAGGCTGCTACCGGCCTGGAGGCTCTGTTCGGATGGCTGTGGCTTCAGGGTCGCACCGACCGGCTCAATGAACTGTTTGCCGTAATGATGGAGGAAGAGGAATGCCGTTAGACGCACTGTGCCTGACCGCCGTGGCGGAGGAGCTTCGCCGGGCCGTGGTGGGGGGGAAGATCGACAAGATTTATCAGCCTACCAGGGATGAGATCGTGCTCTTCCTCCGGGGGCAGGGCGAGAATCTGAAGCTGCTGCTCTCCGCCAATCCCGGCCACCCCAGGGCCTACCTCACCACCCTGAACCGGGAGAATCCGGACAAGCCCCCTATGTTTTGTATGCTGCTGCGCAAGCACCTGCTGGGCGGCCGCATTCTGGAGCTGAACCAGCCCCCCCTGGAGCGTATTCTGGACTTTAAGCTGGAGACCATTGACGAACTGGGGGACCGGGTGGAGCGCCGTCTGGTGCTGGAGGCCATGGGCCGCTCCGCCAACCTGATCCTGTTGGACGGGGAGGGGCGCATCATTGACTGTATCCGCCGCATTGACGGCGACCTGTCCAGAGGACAGCGCCAGGTGCTGCCCGGCCTGTTCTATCGGCTCCCTGCTCCGCCTGCCAAGCTGAATCCCTTTACACTGGATGAGGACGGGCTGAGGGCGGCCCTGGATAATCCCATGGGAAAAGAGCCGGAAAAGCTGCTGATGGATACCTTTACTGGCCTTTCACCCCTGATTGCCCGGGAAATCGTGTTCCGGGCCGGAGGGGAGGAGGGCCTGGTTCAGGAGCTGCTCAAGCTGCAAAATATTGTACAGCAAAATAACTTTACAGCCTATCTGCTGATGCGGGAAGGCAAACCGGTGGATTTTTCCTTCCTGCCCATCCTCCAGTACGGGCCGGAGACTGAGAGCATCCGCCAGGACAGCTTTTCCACTCTGCTGGACGGCTTCTATGAGCGCCGGGAGGCGGCGGAGCGGGTCAAGCAGCGGGGCCAGGATCTGGTGAAGGCGGTGACCAATGCCCGAGACCGTACCGCCCGCAAGCTGGCCAACCAGGAGAAGGAGCTGACTGCCACCTTTGACCGGGAGAAGCTGCGGGAACAGGGAGACATCATCACCTCCAATCTCCACCGGATGGAGAAGGGGATGGCGGTACTCCATGCCCAGAACTTCTACGACCCGGATTATGGTGAGATTGAGATCAAGCTGGACCCCCTGCTCACCCCTCAGCAGAACGCCGCCAAGTATTATAAGGACTACAACAAGGCTAAGAAGGCGGAGGAGATGCTCACCATCCAGATTGAGAAGGGCGAGCGCGAGCTGGAGTATCTGAACAGCGTGCTGGAGAACATCCGCCTGGCAGAAGGGGAGCGGGACCTGGGGGAGATCCGCCAGGAGCTCACTGACACCGGCTATCTCCGCCGGGCCAAGACTGCCGCCAAGCGGGAGAAGCGGGTGGCGGGCAAGCCCATGGAGTTCCGCTCCACCACCGGCCTACGCATCACTGTGGGCAAGAACAACAGCCAGAACGACCAGCTTACCACCAAGATGGCTTATAAGAGCGACATCTGGCTCCACACCCAGAAGATCCACGGCTCCCACGTGATCCTGTGGCTGGAAGGAGGGGAGGCCGACGCCCAGAGCCTCACCGAGGCGGCCATTCTGGCGGCTACCTTCTCCCGGGCGGGGGACAGCACCCGGGTGCCGGTGGACTACACCCCGGTGAAATATGTGAAGAAGCCCGCCGGGGCCCGGCCGGGCATGGTGGTGTATACCACCTATCAGACCGCCGTGGTGGACCCGGACCACGAGCTGGCAAAGCGCCTGCGGGTGAAATAACCGGGGACCAGGAGGAGATCATATATGGAGACCTGCCACATCCTGGTGGTGGAAGACGACCAGGATATCAATAACCTGCTGTGCAAGATCCTGACCGGAGCGGGCTACAACTGCCGGCCCGCTTACTCGGGCAGTGAAGCCGCCCTGTGGGCGGAGCAGTATAATTATGATCTGGTGCTGCTGGACCTGATGCTCCCCGGCATGACCGGGGAGGAGTTCATTGCCCAGCTCCGCCGGCGTAAAACCATGCCCATCATCGTTCTCTCCGCCAAGGCGGGGCTGGAGGATCGGGTGAACGTGCTGCGGCTGGGGGCGGATGACTTCATCCCCAAGCCCTTCGACAACGCCGAGGTGCTGGCCCGGGTGGAGGCCCAGCTGCGCCGGTACAAACAGTTTGACCGGGGGAGCGGCGGGGCTGTGCTTACCCACGGGGACTTGGTGCTGGACAAGGAGGGTGTCACCGTCACTGCCGGCGGCAAGCCGGTGACCATCACCGCCCGGGAATTTCGCATTTTGGCCCTGTTGATGGAGCATCCCAAGAAGGTTTTTACCCGTGAGGAGCTCTACCAGCAGGTGTGGGGCGGGGAGTATATGGGGGACGACAATACGGTAAACGTCCACATCTCCAATCTGCGGTCCAAGCTGGCCAAGGCCAGCCCCACGGAGTACATCAAAACGGTGTGGGGTATCGGCTTCAAACTGAACGATTTATAAGATCACACCCAACTTTAAACATTCTTCACCTTTGCTTAAAGCCCGGTTATTGACTTGCCTGTATACTGGCATCACAAACCAAGAGAAAGGCTGATGCCCTATGACAGATACCGTATTACACACAAAGGGCCTGACCAAGCGGTACGGGGCCCACACTGCGGTGGACCGGGCGGAGCTGACGGTGGAGAAGGGCCAGATCTATGGCCTGGTAGGCCGCAACGGCGCCGGAAAGACCACCATCATCCGCATGGTGACCGGTCAGACCGTGCCTACGGCGGGGGAGCTCTCCCTCTTCGGGGCCACGGGTAAGGACCTGATGAAGGTGCGTGCCCGCACCGGGGTCATGGTAGAGACTCCCAGCTTCTACCCCTACCTTACCGCCCGGCAGAACCTGGAATACTATCGCATCCAGCGTGGCATCCCCGGCAAGGGAACGGTGGACCAGGTGCTGGAGGAGACCGACCTGGCCAACACCGGGAAAAAGATCTTTAAGAACTTTTCCCTGGGCATGAAGCAGCGGCTGGGTTTGGCCCTGGCGCTGATGAACCGGCCCGACTTCCTGCTGCTGGACGAGCCCATCAACGGACTGGACCCGGAGGGCATTGTGGAGTTCCGCAACTTGCTGCTCAAGCTCAATCGGGAGCGGCAAACCACCATTCTGATCTCCAGCCACATCCTGCCGGAGCTGGCCAACTTGGCCACCTGCTACGGCTTCATCGACAACGGGGTCATGCTGGAGCAGATCACCGCCCGGGATCTGGAGGAGAAGTGCCGGGCTTGCATCGAGGTAGGAGTGGAGGACCCCTCCGCCGCCTCCCTGGTGCTGGAGCAGAAGCTGGGCACCCGGGACTACGAGGTGCTCTCCGGCGGTATCCTGCGGCTGTACAGCTTCCTGGACCAGCCACAGACAGTGGCAAAGGTGCTGGTGGAGGGCGGCGTAGCCCTGCGCTCCCTGGAGAGCCGGGGGGCCAACCTGGAGGACTACTTCCTGTCCATGATCGGAGGTGTCCGTCATGCGTAACTATCTGGCCGCTGAATGCTATAAAGTATTCCGGAGAAAGTATCTCTACCTGACCCTGCTGGTGGTGCTGGCCCTGGAGGGGCTGATGCTGTGGGGGTTCTGGTTCACCTGGTCCAACGGCAACACGCAAATGGACTTTTACTCCGCCGTCATCATGATCCCCATGATGCTGAGTATCGGACTGTATGCCACCATCCTCACCGGCGACATGGTCTTTTCTGAGCAGTATAAGCACAACACTCTGAAAAATGAGGTGTCCTACGGCGTGTCCCGGGTGCGGATCTACCTGGGCAAGCTGGCGGTGGCTACCCTGGTGGCACTGCTGGCGGCGGTGGTGATGGTGGCCCTCTATATGGCAGGCTGCTGGGTGCTGCTGCCCCACAATGAACTGGACCAGACCGGTCTGGCACTGGTGGGCTACACCCTCGCCGGTGCGCTCCCCCTGTGGCTGGGAGCCCAGGGCGTGGTACTGGCCTGTTATTTCCTGGTGCGCAACACCACCCTGGCCGCCTTTGTGGCGGTGGCCCTGCTGGGTGTGGTGCCCTCCATCCTCCAACTGTGCGGTCTGCTCATCCATCCGACCTTTGAAATGATCCGGCAATTTATGCCCGCCGTTATGCTGGAGCAGCTGCATCTCTATGCCTTCCAGTGGGACTATGTGGGCCGGTGCTGGGTGGTAGGCCTGGTGGTGCTGGCGGGGTCCATTTTGGTAGGCCTGCTGGCATTCCGGAAAAAAGAGATCCGCTGACAGACAGAGCCGGGAGGGAGACATATGCTCAACTACATCAAGGCGGAGCTGTGGAAGGCCTTCCGGCACAAGGGAATCTACGGGCTGGTTCTCTTTCTGGGAGTGTGTACCGCTCTGTTCACCTTTATGATGCTGGAGGCTGACGACTTTTCCCAAATGGCCTCCGCTGCCTCCACTACCATGCTGCTGGGGATGCTGGTTGCCCCGCTGCTTACCCAGATCGTGGACGGCAAGGCCCTGGGGAGCTTAAAAAATGAGGTGTCCTTCGGGCTGAGCCGGGGACGGATCTACTGGGGCAAGCTGTTGGCCGGATTGATGCTGGGGCTGGTGCTGTGCCTGCTGCTGTTGGGAAGCTACCTGCTGGTGGGTTGGCTGGCCCTGCCTCACTACTCCCGGGAGGCCGATTTGGTTGCTTTGGCGGTGGTAGGCTTCTCTTTGCTGGGGGCCCTTCCCGTCTGGTGCGGGATATATAGCTTGTGCCACATGATGGCCCTGCTCATCCCCAGCACGGCGGCATGGATGGCGTTCTATTATATCCTCAGCTTCTTTGGCCAGCCTGTGCTGGTGGCCCTGGCGGCCATGGGTACCGAGGGCCGGGTCGGCAGTTTGATTCAGGCGATTTTAATGCCAGCATCCCTGCTGATGCCTGATTTTCTGTCCGGCTGGCTTACCTGGGAGTACCAGTTCTGGTGCTGGGCTGTAGGGATAGGCTGGCTGGTATTTACCACAGCGCTGGGCCTGCTCTGGTTCCGGCGGCGGGAGATCAAGTAAAAAGAAACTTTTCCACGGGCGTGCCGCTTCCTGCGGCACGCCCGCTTGGGCTGGAGAGGAGATGGGACCATGACGATCATCCTTTGTATCCTGCTGGCCGCAGTATGCGCCGGACTGGGCCTGTGGGTTTGGACACAGTACCGGGCGTTAAAAGAGGCGGCGGAGCAACTGCGGGAGCTGACCCAGGGAGACAGCACCGCACGGCTGCGGATGGCGGTACCCAACCGGGCGGCGGAGGAACTGTTGGAGGGGGTCAACCACCTGCTGGAGCTGCGGCGGGAGGACCAGTCCCGCTGGCTGGAGCGGGAGCGCTCCCTTCGCCAGCAGATTGCCAACGTGTCCCACGACCTGCGTACCCCTCTGACCTCCATCCTGGGCTATCTTCAGCTGCTGGAGGACCCTTCGCTGCCGGAGGGAGAGCGGAGGGAGTACCTTGCGGTGGTGGAGAGCCGGGCCAAGGCATTGCAGAGTCTCATCACCGGCTTTTATGACCTGTCCCGGCTGGAAGGGGGAGAGTATCCTCTGGAGCAGGAACCGGTGAATCTCTATACCAGCCTGTCCGGTTTGCTGGCCGCCTTCTACAACGACTTTACCGACCGGCACTTTGATATGACGGTGGAGTTGTCTGAGTATCTGCCGCCGGTGCAGGCAGACAACGGCGGCGTACTGCGGGTATTCACCAATCTGATCCGCAATGCCCTGGACCACGGACAGGGGAAGATGACCGTCCGGCTCTGGCAGGAGGGGGACAAGGTGGTGAGCCTCTTTGCCAACGAGACCGATGAGCTGACGGCGGAGGACCTGCCCCATATCTTCGATCGCTTCTTTACTTCCGATAAAATGCGCACCGGCCGCAACACCGGTCTGGGCCTGGCCATTGTCAAAACTCTGGCGGAGCAGATGGGCTGCCAACTGACCGCTGAACTGGAAAACGGTATGTTTGCCATTCGGGTACAGTGGCCCCTTTGGCAGGGGCGAAGCTTTGGATGATGTGCCAAAGGCGGTGATTGCCGCTTGACAAAGTAAGGGAAAACTGATATCGTTTATCCGTATGACTGGAAGGCCGCAAACCATTGGGGCTGTAAGGTTTTCTAAACTGGGCAGTCATAAAAATGGCGGAAGCGGCCGTGAAGGGAAACCGTGCCGCAGATTGTTATTGAGAAGAAGAGGTTGAATACTATGGTAAAGATCGTACGCAAGAAGGTGCTGAACCCCAGCGTTACCTTGCTGGAGGTTGAAGCCCCCCTGATCGCCAAGAAGGCGCGGGCGGGACAGTTTATCATTCTGCGGCTGGATGAGCAGGGTGAGCGCATCCCCCTGACCATTGCCGACTATGACCGTGAGAAGGGCACCATCACCATCATCTTCCAGAAGGTGGGCCTGACCACCGAGCTGCTGGCCGACCTGAATGAGGGCGACCACATCCAGGACTTTGTGGGTCCTCTGGGCCTGCCCACCGAGCTGCCTGAGGGCGCCAAGCGCGTCTGCGTGGTGGGCGGCGGCGTGGGCTGCGCCATTGCCTATCCCCAGGCCAAGACCTGCCATGCCGAGGGCCTGGAGGTGGACGTGATCGCCGGCTTCCGCTCCAAGGATATTGTCATTCTGGAGGACGAGTTCAAGTCTGTCAGCGACTACTGCTACATTATGACCGACGACGGCTCCTATGGCGAGCAGGGCTTCGTTACCGTCAAGCTGAAGGAGCTCATTGACTCCGGCATCCACTATGATGCTGTCATCGCCATCGGCCCCATCCCCATGATGAAGTTTGTGTCCAAGACCACCGAGCCCTACGGCATCAAGACCATCGTCTCCCTGAACCCCATCATGATCGACGGCACCGGTATGTGCGGCGGCTGCCGTGTCACCGTGGGCGGCAAGATGAAGTTTGCCTGTGTGGACGGCCCCGACTTTGACGGCCACGAGGTGGATTTTGACGAGCTGATGAACCGCAATGCGGTTTACCGTGCTCAGGAGGCGGAGGAGAAGGAGCGCCACGCCTGCCGTATGGACCAGCTTGCCAAGGAAATGATCCAGTAAGGAGAGACTGATACAATGCCTAATATGAGTTTGAAGAAGGTCCCCATGCCGGAGCAGGACCCCAACGTACGCAACCATAACTTCCAGGAGGTCTCTCTGGGCTACACTGCCGAGATGGCCATGGAGGAGGCCGGCCGCTGCCTCAACTGCAAGCACAAGCCCTGCGTGGGCGGCTGCCCGGTGAATATTCGCATCCCTGAGTTCATCGCCAAGGTGGCCGAGGGTGACTTCAAGGCCGCCTATGAGATCATCTCCGACACCAACGCCCTGCCCAGCGTCAGCGGCCGTGTGTGTCCCCAGGAGAGCCAGTGTGAGGCCCGCTGCGTCCGTGCTATCAAGGGTGAGCCTGTGGCCATTGGCCGCCTGGAGCGTTTTGTGGCCGACTGGTACCGGGAGAACATCAACGCCATGCCTGAGAAGCCCCAGAGCAACGGCATCAAGGTGGCGGTGGTGGGTTCCGGTCCTGCCAGCCTGACCTGCGCCAGCGATCTGGCCAAGCTGGGCTATCAGGTCACCATGTTTGAGGCCTTCCATACCGCCGGCGGCGTGCTGGTGTACGGCATCCCCGAGTTCCGTCTTCCCAAGGCCATCGTGCAGAATGAGGTGGACAAGCTGTCCGCCCTGGGTGTGGATCTGGAGACCGACATGGTCATCGGCAAGACCTTCGACATCGACGAGATGTTTGAGGAGGGCTACGAGGCCGTGTTCATCGGCTCCGGCGCCGGCCTGCCCATGTTCATGGGCATCGAGGGCGAGACCCTGGCGGGCGTGTACTCCGCCAACGAGTACCTGACCCGTATCAACCTGATGAAGGCCTACCGGGAGGGATACGACACCCCCCTGAAGATCTCCGGCTCCGCTGCTATCATCGGTGGCGGCAACGTGGCCATGGACGCCGCCCGCTGCGCCAAGCGCATGGGCGCCAAGCACGTCTATGTGCTCTACCGCCGGGACGAGGAGGAGATGCCCGCCCGTAAGGAGGAGGTCCACCACGCCAAGGAGGAGGGCATCGAGTTCATGCTGCTCACCAATCCTGTGCGGGTACTGGACGACGGCACCGGCAAGGTGGGCGGCCTGGAGTGCGTCAAGATGCGCCTCACTGCTCCCGACGAGAGCGGCCGCCGTGCCCCCAAGGTGGTGGAGGGCTCCAACTTCGTGATGGACGTGGACACTGTGGTCATGAGCCTGGGCACCAGCCCCAACCCCCTGATCCGGTCCACCACCCCCGGTCTGGAGACCAATAAGAAGGGCTGTCTCCAGGTGGATGAGGAGACTATGGCTACCAGCAGGGAAGGGGTCTATGCCGGCGGCGATGCCGTTACCGGCGCAGCCACTGTGATCCTGGCCATGGGCGCTGGCAAGAAGGCAGCCGCCTCCATGCACGAATACCTGACCAAAAAGCACAGCAAATAAAAGTTCAGCGGGGCCCGCCGGATTCCGGCGGGCCCCGCTTTATTTGATATGAAATTGGTTACTAAAAAGAAAGTGACTGAGCAAAAGGTGGGGATTGCAGGGAGAAGGACGGCGCGGTACACTATACCATGTATAAGAAAGAGAAAAGGAGAGGATGGGTATGCCCGCCCTTCAGAACAATCTGACCGAGGGGAGTGTCAGCCGCAAGCTGATTCGATACGCCATGCCCCTGGTGGCATCCAGCCTGCTGCAGGCCATCTATTCCATCACGGACATTATCATCGCCGGTCATTTCATCGGAGATAACGGTATCTCCGCCATCAATACCTCCAGCGTCATCATGAATATGCTGACCCAGGTGGCCATAGGCCTGACGGTGGGCGGCAACATCCTGGTGGGCCGCTACTTTGGCAGCGGCGCGGACGAGGAGCGCAAGAAAGCGGCAGGTAATACCTTCACGGTGGGCGTTATCACCGGTATTTTGTTTACTGTGGCGATTTTGCTGTTGGGCCGGCCCTTCCTGACGCTGCTGAAAGCCCCTGCCATGGAGGATTCGGTGGCCTACCTGGGAATCTGCGGCATCGGTCTGTTGTTCATCTTTGGGTATAACGCACTGTCGGCCATTCTGCGGGGGGTGGGAAATTCCCGCATCCCGCTGTATTGCATCATTGTGTCCGTCAGCCTCAATGTAATCCTGGACATTCTGTTTGTGGCGGTCTATGAGATGGGTGTGGCAGGCGCGGCTATGGCCACTGTAATTGGTCAGGCGGTGTCTTTTATAACAGCCCTGGTGTTCAGCCTGATCCATAGGGACAGCCTGGGCCTGCGGCTGAAGTACCTGCGCCCGGAGCGCCGCGTGGTGGGTATGACCCTGAAGCTGGGTCTGCCGGTGGCCCTCCAGTGGACCATCGCCAGCATTTCCTGGCTGGTGGTGCTGAGCCTGGTGAACAAATACGGTGTGGCGGTGTCTGCCGGTAACGGAGCCTCCAATAAAATCCGGGATTTCTGCCAGCTGTTCCTGTCCGCGCTCACCACCGGCGCCGGCACCATGTGCGCCCAGTGCCTGGGCGCCAAGATGTACGACCGGGCGGAGCAGGTGATGAAGACCTGTATGAAGCTGTCCCTGGGTATGGCGGCAGTCATCATCGTGCTGGCCGAGGTCCTGGCTCCCTGGCTGGTGATGATCTTCACCCCCGACCCGGAGGTTCAGCACTGGGCCGTCATCAACCTGCGGATTGAGATTGTATGCCAGCTCTTCTATGCAGGTATGTACACCTATAACACGTTGGCCACTGGTTCGGGCCACACGGTGTTTATTATGTGGAACTCCTTCCTCAACTGCATCGTGGTCCGTCTGGTGCTGGCGGTGATTCTGGAGCATTTTATGGGCATTTACGGTGTTTATCTGGCTTGCGGCATTGCGGTGTCCAGCTCGGTGCCGGTGGGCTGGTGGTTCTACCGCTCCAACCGCTGGAAAATCGCAAAGAACGTAGCATAACAGAATGAAAAAGTCCCCGCTGAGGACCTCAAATGAACTGCACCCCATTTGTTAGACAGTATGATATACTGGATAACAAGTGGGGTGTTTTATTATGCCAAAAGGGAAAGCAAACAAGCGCTACACACCGGAATTCAAGCAAATGGTAGTA
>NZ_NFIB01000024.1:0-46537 GCF_002159385.1 Flavonifractor sp. An52 | reverse complement strand
CCGGTGCACCACGCCCCCGGCCGCCATGCACCATTTCCGCGGAATGGGTGCACCATTCCAGCGGTGGCTATGCACCATCATCTGCGGTCAAGTTGCACTTTTTGAGCGGCGTACGCACCAGTGATGAGGGGATTGCGGGTTTGACTACCATCTAAAACAACACGACTCTCAAACCATGGTTTCCCCGCTCGAATTGGTCTAAAAGTTTGACTACCATCTAAAACAACACGACTCTCAAACGCGCCGATGTGCTGAATGAATTTCACGACGGTTTGACTACCATCTAAAACAACACGACTCTCAAACAACGGTCCATGACCGGATCACCACCGCAGCGTTTGACTACCATCTAAAACAACACGACTCTCAAACCCCCAGATAGATATGAACGATGGTAGGAGAGTTTGACTACCATCTAAAACAACACGACTCTCAAACAGTACGCTGCGCATTACGGAGTGAGACCTGGTTTGACTACCATCTAAAACAACACGACTCTCAAACGATGGGCAACCAGCAAAGAGCAGTGCAATAGTTTGACTACCATCTAAAACAACACGACTCTCAAACGAATGAGCTACATCAATAGCAGATGGGTAAGTTTGACTACCATCTAAAACAACACGACTCTCAAACTTTTAAGTAAGGGTTATGCCTCCCGATAACGTTTGACTACCATCTAAAACAACACGACTCTCAAACTAAAACAAATAGCTGTAATCGGAGCGGTTCGTTTGACTACCATCTAAAACAACACGACTCTCAAACTAGATCATGGTGGTGGCCTGGTCACTGTGAGTTTGACTACCATCTAAAACAACACGACTCTCAAACTGCCTCTTTATGCACGGAGGTGAGACATTGGTTTGACTACCATCTAAAACAACACGACTCTCAAACAATGTCAAGAGCTATCAAATACTATCATTCGTTTGACTACCATCTAAAACAACACGACTCTCAAACGGGTGGTGGAGCGCAAGACAGGCAAGCGCAGTTTGACTACCATCTAAAACAACACGACTCTCAAACAACAGTCACCATCCGGGATACGACATGATTGTTTGACTACCATCTAAAACAACACGACTCTCAAACCTCAAATCGAGAAAACGCCACGACACGCGCTGTGTTGTTTTAGATGGTATCGACCTACTGCTCTCAGTTTACCCCTTTTTTCCGCCGGATTCAAGGCGCAATTCGCAAAGATCTCGGTCCAGAAGGCAGATCTCTTCGTTTGGCAGAGGAACCACCGCACAGGGTTCCAGCAGCAGGAGTCTCCACTTCTGATATCCTGCCATGCGGTAAAGTTCCTCCAATTCCTCCCGGGAAAAATAGCAGTGGGCTCCCACCAGAACAAAACACTGATTTTTCAGGAGTCCATGATAAAGAGTCAGGTAATGAAATAGCTGCTCCAGAGGTTCCTCGCCCTCCAGAACAGGCTGGCACTTCAATGCCTTGAGCAGGGGAGAAACATACTCTCCGCCCGAAAAGGATATAGGGTACTCTATTGCGGTGATTACAGTTTGCAGATAGTCAACAATCATTTGCTGCAAATGGTCGGTCTGTTCCTGCAGCTCATCCCGTACCACCGATTGCAACAGGGCCTGGAACCGGTTTTGCAGCTTTCTGTTATCCACGGAAAGCGCTGTATAGTCCCGTATGACCTGGAGATGCTCCCCACAGTCCAGCGGCTCATAGTCAAGGGAAAGGATAAACTCCCCGTCCTCTCCCTCAGCCTGCCGGCCGAGGGAGAGAACGAAGCGGCGAAAAAGAACAGGGTGTTCCGCAACCAGCACGGGGATCACATTTTCCCGGATATGAATGGGGGCGGAAAGCATGGTGTGGGTCAACCTCATAAAATCACCAGCCGTTCTTCATCATCAATGATCTGAGAGTGATGCTCTCCCAGTACAAACTCCATCCGGGAAAACTGCTTTTCGGTGACCACCAGCATTTGAATCAGACCTGCCGCAGGCCGTCTGGCCCGAACAGCGGCCATAATACTGTTGGCCGCTGTGGGATTGAGGGCAAGCTTACAGTAAACGGACTCCTGCATCATCAAAAATCCGTCCTTAACCAGACCCTTGCGAAAGCGAGTATATTCCCGCCGCTCTGCCGCAGTTCCCACCGGCAGGTCAAAAAAGACGATCACACGCATAAATCTACCATTCATAGTCAATCCATTTGATTTCCGACATATCGCCGCTTTGCAGGGCACGAAACAGCCCGCCGCAATAGAGACGCATGGCGTAGAGCAGATATTGCCACTTCCCGTCGTACAGCACTTCCCGGTTGAGCAGATTGACCAGGACCAGCTTTTCCGCTCGCTCCAGTCGTTCCGGATGCAAATCCAACACAGTGCTGTCCACCAATGGCCGCAGTGGCTCCATCAGATCGCAGCCCAGGTTAAAGGGATTATAGGTGTTTTCATGGGCGAGCCCCAGCTGGTTCAGATAACCGGCAGCGGAGATTTCTCGGTTGATCGCCGAGAGGATCAGGCTATAACCGTAGTTCAAAGCTGCATTTATGGGAGTATCCTCCGTCCTTGTAAACTCCATGCCAAAGAGGGCGTTGAAGTAAACCTTGGCTGCATGGCCTTCCCGGTTGGTGGCATCGTTCCATGCAATCTCCTCCAAATAGGCGGTCAGACGATCTGCCTGGGTCAGGCCCCGGTGGCGCAGGTGAGATCGCTGCCGCCGGAGCTTTTCCCGCACAATTTCCGTCCATACCTGCTGCCGCACTCCTTCTGTCCATTTAAGCTGCTGGCGGATCTTGGCGCTGCTGTCATGGCAACCGTGGGTTGGTACCAGTTCCCCGCAGGGATTACGCTCGTGGTCGCAGAAAATTACTTTGACCTTTCGCCGCAGCAGTTCACAGAGCAAGTAGGAGGTAATAGAGATGGCAGTACTCTCTACAATCAGAACCCCGATCTCGCTGAGATGGACCCGTTTCACTTCCTCCAAAGTACGTACCACCAGATAGTCCAGCTTGTAGTCTACTTTAGCGTTGCTGGACACTACTACCACCCGCCAGCTCATGATGGCTCCTCTGTAAGCAGATCGACCTCCCGTTCAAAGAAACCGGTGATGGACTGGTGGATAAGCTTGAAGCTATGTCCGGCATAATTATCAAGATTTTTCGAGGTTAATAGAATACCAATGCCGGCCTTTCCGTTAAGCAGCTTTAAGTCTGCGCTGGCGGCATTGTTGGAAAAGAGATTGAGCAGCTGCAGCAGGATCTTACACTGATCCGGCACGGAAAGCGTTCCAAACCGCTCCGTATTTTCCCTCACAGTCCTGGCTGTCGTCTCCAGTTTGATCCGGTACAGCGGATTTTCCAGCTTTTCCAACAGCATAGCATAGAGCTGCTGGTTTTCTTCTGCGGTCAGCCTGTCAAACACAGTGACCGGCAATTCCTGCCCTGCCTTTTTACATCGTTCCAGATACTTGGAGATGCCTTTGATATACTGCTGCCATTGAGGAGAGATCACAAGCTGGTTGGCATTTTTATAGATAATCTGAGATCCTGTCCGCCCTGAAATATGCATCCGGAAACCGTCGTAGGAGATCAGGGCGTTGATCTTGATTTTGGGTACCAAAATTTTAGGGTCTTTCAGATCCAGTGCCTCCCGGCAGTAGTCCTCCGGGTTCCGCTCGTACCAACTCTTGTGCATGAGAAATACAGTCTCCAGCGACCGTACCCGCTTCTTTTTGCTGGTGTGTTCCACCAGGATAAAGTAGGCACCCGTGAGCTTGTTGTATCCCCCATAGTTCTTAATGCTCAGCCGAGGATCGGAACTCTTACTTTGCGCCTGCCCTTTCCCTTTGGGAACCAGCATCTGATCAAAAAGGCCGCCCTTGACCTCTGCCGACCGACGGGTAAAGAGAATATTGTTTTTCGCCATTGTGCGGCGCACTGTGGAAATGCTGCCCTCTGGGCCTACTGCCCAGGCCTGCTCCGTGCCCCGCTGTACATCAAAGTCAAACATCCGGTTGAGGCTGTACTTTGCATCCTTCTGCCGAAGGAAGTTAGCTGGGCTACGGGTAAATTTGATATGATACACATTTCCCACCACGATGTTGAGATAGGCGTCCTTGGCGTGGTGATAGTCGTTGACCTCACGACATTTGACAAAGAGGGGATCCTGCACCGTGTTCTGGTTTTTACACTGGCCGGCCTGCATCTGCTCGCCGTTGTCGGTAAGCCGCTGGTCCTGCCGGAAGGACGCAACATTGCCTGCCTTGACATAGACTACCTCGGTCTCTTCCCCAAAGCGCCGCTGTAAAAGCTCCGCTACGATCTTGCTGGACTGGCGGGTCTCCACCAGTTGCCGGGCAATAAAGCCCGCCTGCTCTTCTATACTAAATGGAGTGGCCCGTATCAGCCGCTCGTATTTTTCTTTCGATATCAGCCCCTTTTTCTGCAGCATAGTCCAGAAGGGGCGCATCTTTTCCCTGATCTCCAGGGCCAGAGGATAGTTGTTATCTTTTTCTGCGTTTAACTGCCGCTTGACCAGTACGCGGTTGCGGATACTGTCGTCTTTGATCTTGCTCTGGGGATAGATATGGTCAATATCATAGTCACTGTCCAGCCGGTTCAGGTCGATACTCTCACCACCATACATACATTTACCCAATTGAGTATAGTAGAGGTAGAGCTTGTCCCGCCGCAGGTTTCCTTCCGGTACATCTGACAGCTGTGCAAAAAGGGGCGATGACTCCTCGCCGCACTTCTGATACAGCTCCGTCAATTCTGCTTTTCTGGATACCGTTCGCTTTCCCTTTTCCCCGTCTTCCCGGGCCATTTCCAGAAAGATTCGCTTGGGTGGACATTTCATAATTCCTGCGATCTCCCCTACGATCCCCATCACCTGGTAGATAGCCCGTTTGATGGAGGGTGATGCGTAGGACTCATCCAGATAGCTTCGCAAAGTAAGGCTATTGTTTGCTAGCTTCTCCGCACGACGGGCCGCCACCGCCTGAGCAAAAGTATACCGGCCGCTGAGCAGTTCCATCAGATTATCATTGGTGTTCCAGAGCATATCCAAAATGGAGAATGCCTCACCAGTTTCGGGGTCAGTATGGAATACACCAGTGAGGAATTCCCTGGACAGCCTGCCCCAGCCACTGCATTTGAAAGCAAGGGCCTTCTTCTGCTCCTCTGGTGCCAGAAGCTCTCCATAGGTTTTCTTCAACCACCCCTGCAGAAGCTTTCTGTCCTCACCAAAGAGGGTGATATGGCGGATGATCTCTTCTGCCATATCCAGGCCACCAGGGCGATCCAGCAGCCAGACATAGTGCCTCCAGGGTGCCAGTGTTCCTTTCATTTCCTGATCAAAGCCTGAAAGCTCGTCCTCTTTTTCTAGGCCCAGATAGGTGCGCAGCTTGGCCTGAGTAACTTTCTTTCCGGTCAGAAACAAGTCTCGATAAATGCCCTGCTTTGTCTGGACGGAAATACCGGCACCATTGACTTTCAGGTTGTTCAGTTCGTTGAGAACCATAAATTTCGTGTAAAGCAGGGAATCTTTAGGAAGAACGTCCTCTCCGATATAACTGCACTTCGCAGTCATTTTCGTAATGAAGCCCCGGCGAGACTCCTCCAGGTCCACCACCTGGTCAAAATTCCATGGGTAAATTTTCTCATTCTTGCGTACGATCCAGCTATGCTCCGAGCGGCTGTCCAGCGGACCTATGTAGTAAGGGATTCGGAAACAGAACATCCGGTGGATCTGTTCCGCTCTTGTCAGCCCGCTCTCATCCTTCTCCTTCAAAAACGGCAAATATACAGAGGCATTTTCCAGGATCTTGATCAACTCCGCCTCATGCAGTTGGTGCGGGATCACGCCATTGTCCTTGCTGGTCTGCTTAGGCAGAAATGTTCCCTGTTCCAGCTCGTCCAAGATAATCTGAATATCTCTAGATTTCTCTTTTACTCCTTTTAGCTTTGATATCATATACTTACGAAAGGCATCGTAGCTACACCGGTGGTTTTTTGCGCCCTTACCTGAATAGGCTGGATAGTTGTCTAGCTTTTCACCGGCCAGATGGAATATCTCTCGGTAGAGCTGCGGATCTCTCACAGCCTTCACCGCAGCCTTCAGGCACTTTAAATCATCTTCGTGTTTTTGATAGATCTTAACTTTGGCACAGGAAAGGTATTGTTCTCCGCCTCGCATGACCTCCAGCAGCGCCCAGTCATAGATTTCTTTTACAGCCAGAATCAATTCAATGCGATCTCCCAAAACAGAGAGCAGTTTTTCTTCAACTGCCTCAAAATCTTCTTCCAAACTGATTTTGGCAATCTCATCCGTGGCAGTACCCTCGCCGTACAGAGCGTCCAGTGATACCTTTCCTCCTGCAAGCAACTCAGTGACAGCATAACAAGGGCCATCATCTTTAGTAACAGAAAAGAGTTCTGCAAGTCGCTTTTTTCGCCGCGTCTTATTAAGTGTACGAGAGATGAGAACCTCTTTCAATTGCTGGGTATCGCCGGGAGTCAGTGTCCTCTCCATCTCTGTCTCCATTGCTTGCGAAAGGCGTTCCAGTCCGGTTTCCAGGGATATAGTCTCCAACGAAAGCTCACCGTACAAAAAATGGCCGCGATTTTTCATAATATGGTGCAAAGCAAGGTAAACCAGCCGCACATCAAATGGCTCAGGTTGCTCCATTAGTGCCTTTCGTAGGTGATAGATCGTCGGAAACTGCTTGTGGTAATCCCGGTCGCAGTACTCTTTATCTGCAAACAAGGTATATCGTCCCAGCGGCACATCCGCCTGCTTATCCTCCTCCAGAAACTTGCTTTCCCTAAGACGTTGGAAAAAGGCGGGATCCACTTGACCAACGGGCTGAGCAAATACCTCTTGTAACCACTGGAGGCGCTGCCTGCGCCGTTCGATCCGCCTCCTGGCTACACGGTAACCGCGTCGCTCCTGGGCAGTCTGTGCTCCGTCAAAAAGGCGCACACCCCACATAGATTTTCCATTGCGTTTGATCAGCTGGTATTCCGGCGTTGTTACTGCCCATCCGACAGAATCAGTTCCAATATCGAGACCAACAAAGTACCCCTCTTTCTTCATGATCCTTCCCCTCCAAAATAGATTGACATCTGTGTCGATCCCAACTATAATAAAAATGTCTAGACTACCATCTAAGACAACACGACAGGTTCAAATACGGCTTTGCCAAAAACGCCGGTTTTTCCGGCTTCACAGTGTGTGAGTAAAGAAGTCCGCTTTGCGGACTTCTTTACTTTATGTTTAAAAATCGAACAAATTGACTGCTATTTATTGATTATACCCTTTTTAATGTAAAAATTCAATGTTTATACAAATATATTGAAATTATAAAGACCGATAAATGGAACACTCAACTCTGTTGGCTACATAAAAAACCGGAAGCGTAAATACCTTATTGAGGCCAGGAAATAAATGCAATGATAATACAAAAATGTGAAAAGCCCTCTTGTGCAAGACTGTCCTGCAAATCTCTCTGCGGGACTTCTTTGATATTCCGTCCGACCAGGATACAGAGCTGGACCGGCTGCTGCGCCAGATTACCAAACTCACAGAGGAACAAAAACTGGCGCTGATTGGTTTCTTAGAAACAATGGTTAAATAAAATGGGGTTCCCGTCAGTACGGGAACCCCAGATAATCCAGCAGGGCATTTCTGCTGATCCTCCACTCCCGGCCCACCTTGACGGCCGGGAGTTCTCCATTCTGGATCATCCTGCGGATCTGCTGGCGGCTGGTTTTGAGCAATGCTGCCGCCTCCTTTACAGTTAGGATCTCGCTCATGCCCAGGGATCCTGTTGGAAGCTGCTATTGCTTTTAGACTGGTAGCCCCGCTGCTCTTTGTAGATGGCATTATGCAGTTTCCGCACGTCAGCCTTGAGGAATCCCCAGTTGCCGAACGGGTCCTCCACCGGGCCGATGGCATACTTGTCGGCGTATTGTCTCAGCTCCGGCTTGTCCATCTCGAAGAGACGGCACAACTCCGGGATGGTGTAGAACTCCTTCATGTCACGATAGGGAATATACTTCATGTGAGATACCTCCTGTTAAAGTGATTTGAAAACGGCCTAGTCTGTGTCAGGTGTCTGAACGTAAATCACCGTTTCTTATATGAATGTTGGTGATCTCATTATATTTCTACTTATTTTCCACATTCTTCTGCACAAAATTGACTATTCCAACGCTCCTCTATAACAGTACGCAGACAGGAAATCCCCTGCTGTTCTCTGTTGGTCAGCGTCACAGGATTGACCTGGAGCTTATCAAACTGTTTCATCAGAGGATGAAACTTTCGGATATTAACTACATTATAGGTTTCTTTCCACTTCTGAGCTGTGGTGTCCAGTCTGGCGCTGTGGTTTGCTGATAGAATCTTAGATACTGTCAGGACCTTGACACTATTTGGTGGTAAGGCGGCAGGCCGTTACAATTGGCAATCTTTAAATGTCTTGTTATAAATGTGATTCAATAAGACACGAGATCCACTGCTGGCTTTGCAATGGATCTCGTGTCTCATTATCAGGACGAAGGGATTATGTTGTAAACAATACAGAACCTTGATACATGATAAAATAGTCGTTATAATGGATAAAAAATAATCGATACATGGAGAGAATGGTATGATTAACATTCGTAAATTGGAAGCTGAGCTGTGGGAATCCGCCGACTTGCTGCGGGCTGGCTCCAAGTTGACCTCAAACCAATATTGTATGCCTGTCCTCGGCCTGATCTTCCTGCGCTATGCTTACAGCCGCTTCAAACTGGTAGAGGCGGAGATTCTGAAGGATCGTCCCATGCGCGGTGGGCGAGTGTTGCCGGTGGAGGCCAGCGACTTTGCCTCCTGCAGTGCCCTGTTTCTCCCCCGTGAGGCCCAGTATGCTTATCTGGTGGAGCTGCCGGAGAATATCCCCGCCGCCGGGCTGACCAACTGGCGGGGTGAGGTCATGAACAGCCTGGGCGAAGTGGTGAACAACGCTGGTGGAGCAGCAGAGTGAGCAGCTTTCCGGTGTGATGCCCAAGGACTACACCATGTTCTCCGATGAACTGCTGGCCGAGCTGCTGCGGATCTTCAACAACAGCGCATTGGACGAAGTGGGCGGCAACATTGTGGGCCGGATCTACGAGTACTTCCTCAATAAATTTGCCAAGAATATCGCCCAGGATGACGGCGTGTTCTTCACCCCCAAGTCCCTGGTTAAAATGATCGTCAATGTACTGGAACCCACCCAGGGCGTCCTGCTGGACCCGGCCTGCGGCAGCGGTGGTATGTTTGTCCAGACCGGCGACTTTGTGGAGCACGCCGGAATGCAGGCCAACTCTGCCATGACCTTTTACGGTCAGGAAAAGGTGGAGTACAATGCCCAGCTGTGCCTGATGAATCTGGCGGTCCACGGCTTGACCGGCGTGGTGAAGTCGGGCGATGAGGCCAACACCTTCTATCACGATGCCCACAATCTGGCGGGTGAGTACGACTAGCGGAACACAGAGAAGGGATACTGCGGCAGCTCTAAAAGTGCCGCCTTGTCCTCTTCCCAAAGTTCCCGGATGGGAACCTTGTGCTTGTAGTGGAGCCGGTCAGCGTCCTTTTCGCACCACTCCAAGAGCTGTTCATTAAATTCCTCAAACGAGGTAATGACTGGGACCGGGACAAACGCATTGCGGCGGCTGTAACCAACCTTGTTCTCTACATTGCCTTTTTCGTTGCCGGAAGCCGGATTGCAAAAATCAGCCTGGAAACGGTAGTGGAGCATAAAGCGGGTAAAGCCCTCCGTAAGGACACGCTCACCATCTTTTAGTACCTGAGCAACCGCCGTGGTCATGTTGTCAAACCGCAGCCTGGGAGGGACGCCGCCAATGTGCTCAAAAATCCGCTTCATGCCTTCCAGCAGGCACTCTTGGTTTTGAGACGGGAACGCTTGCGTTACTCCGTTGTTAGAGCCGGGGAATGAGATCGTCAGCGCATAGAACGGAAAGCGTTCTCCGGTAGCGGCCCATTCGCCTTCCGCAAGGCCAAAGTCCACCTGTCCCCAGCCTTTGGGGTGCTCCAGAGGGAGATACCCGGCACTCAGAGTTTTCATGACATATTTTTTCTTGCGGACATACTTCTTCACGGTGGAATAGCAGCCAGTAAACCCATGCTCATCACACAGGCGGTGGTAAATCCGCATTACTGTATGGCGCTGTTTCCTGGGGGCCTTTCGGTCCTCCTCCAGCCATTTATCAATGATGGGGATGAAGTCTTGCAGCACCGGATAGCTCTGTGGCTCAATATCCGGCAGATTGTCCTCGCTCCAGTTTTCCTGGTAGGCGTACTTGCGGACAGTCTCAAAGCTGTGGCCGGTTATGCGGCATATTTCCCGCAAACTTGCCTCTTCATTTTCGTAGAGGTCTTTGATATACTTGATTTGAGCCATTCGTAACACCTTTCTGCTACCCCCTTATGGTTATCCCACCTAAAGGGTAGCGTTTATTTCAGGTGCTGACAATGGCTCTTTTTATTTGCCATTGGGGTGCTCACTTTTTGAGTACCATTTGCTACATTTTCATTTTACCGAAAACAAGTGTATGGTGTAGTACACGGAAGTATCAAAAATCGTACAAGACTTTGAGATAGTGAGGTACAGGTATGGAGAAAGTAACGTGCTTACAGAGAACTAATTAGCAATATCAACTGGTGGAATGCAGCCAGCGAGTGGAGGCCCGCATAGAGACTTTTCCGGCTAATTACAAGTAGACAACTACCACAAACTGTCCAGAGCACATTTAGATGGTAAGCAGATGGGCACACGCTAGGCAAAAAGTTAATGAGCCACTGTATACGTTGCCCGAAAAGGAACCATAGGATTTTCTAGCGACAACTGACGAGCGTTATTGCATTAGGTTGTTTTAGATGGAGTAGTCTATCATGGAACTGATGCCAGGAGAACGCTATACCAAGCGACTGGAACTGTAAAGACCGGTTCTGGACGCTTTGTTGGTATGGGCAAATGAGTCCAGCGCCAAAACCGCGCCCAAGTCTGCCCTGGGCAAGGCCCTGCACTATCTGGGGGAGCAGTGGCCCTACCTGGTACGCTATCTGGAGGACGGCAGGCTGGAGCTCTCCAATAACCGTGCCGAGCGCAGCATAAAGCCTTTTGTAATGGGCCGGAAGAACTGGCTCTTTTCCAACACCCCTGCCGGCGCCCAGTCCAGCGCCGTGATCTACAGCCTGATTGAGACCGCAAAGGAGAATAACCTGGATCCCTACCGCTACCTGGTTTGGCTCCTGCACAACGCACCGGGGTTGAGCCAGACCGATGAGGCTTGGGCAGAATCTTTCCTCCCGGCGAACGCACCCCAGGAATGTAAAATTCCAAAACCATAATGAAAATGCCGACCGCCATCTCAATGCCTGCGCACTGAGATGGCGGCCTTTTTATACGCCCGGAGATTTTGTTAGCGCCGGGCGAAAACCGCCATTCCGGGCCGGGTGAAAATCGCCAATTTTGGCCGGACGAAAATCGCCAATCGTTATTTACAATTTGAGCAGTTCCTTTACACTGGGGGTATAGCCAGCCCCCGGTGAAAGGAGACAAGATGAAACAACCTAATTTCGCAGCCATGTCCCCGGCGGTGGCAAAAGCCATTGAGCAGATGATGGCCGAGCAGGGAGACAAGTTCTCGCTGGAGAAGGTCAATCTTGCAGAGCTGAAGCGCCGTACCGGGATTTCCCGCGCCAGACTGCGCCGGATGAAGGAGCACGGCTTTGTGAGGACACTGAGCACGCCGCAAAGGGCCGGAAAGCGAGCACCACGCTCCTGAGCGGCTATACAGGTATCCTGGATGGTCTGCTGAAGAACGGCGTGACAAACTCCGCTGTGTGCCTCAGCAGGCTCCGTGCAAACGGATATACTGGCAGCCAGACCACGATTAAAAACTACATCCTGGCGCACCAGCATCTCATTCCGCCTGCTCGCTATGCGGTTGCTCCGCAGGGAAACCGTGGGCGGCGGTACACCACCGGCCCCGGAGACGCGTTCCAGATGGACTGGGGCTTTACCAAGGTCCAGTCTTTCACCGGAGAAGAATACTCTGTTGCCTGCTTTGCTATGGTCTGCCACCACTGCGGTGAGCGGTATGTGGAGTTCTTCCCCAACGCCAAGCAGGAAAACCTGTTCATTGGTATGCTCCACGGGTTCCGGTAACAATTTGACGGTTACCTAAAAACAGAGTAACAAACCTTATGGTCGTGTCAACCTTATTGTATTGCCCATATAAAACATTCTAATTTATTACATCTGTATGTACGGTGGATTTGCTGATGCCGAACTGCCGGGCGGCGGCCCGCACCGTGGCACGGTTCTCTATGATGTAAAGCGCCAGCCGGCAGGCGCGTTCCTCGATGTTCCCTTTCAAGCAGCAACACTCCTCCATTCATTCACTGGTGGAGTATATGAGGGGGGACCGACAGATATTTCTGCTCCGGCAGCAAAGGGACTTGTAATGTAGAGCGGCTTGGTAGATAATAGAGGAGCCTCAAAGCGAAAAACAGGCCCTCTTATGGAAGAAAAAGGACAAAAACGGGCATGATACAGGAGCGCACAGCTCCAGAGCCCTTCCCTGCTGTTTGCCGCTGCGGGGGCCAGCGATCCTATTACGACAAAGAAAAGAGACACATCATGCAATTTAAGCAACTGACGCTGAATGAGATCCCTCTTGTTCAGCCTTATTTCCGGCAGATGAAATCCAGGACCTGCGACTTTACCGTGGGCGGAATGTTCATGTGGCGGAATTACTATAAAATGGAATATGCCATGGACGGGGAGATCTTTTATTCCCGTCTCCACGACCAGGACGGCCAGGTGTACTACAATCTCCCTCTGGGGGGCGATGTGGCCGGCGGCATCCAGGTGCTGAAGGGGCAGACCGAGGGCGGCCCGCTGCGGTTCTGCACCGTCCCGGAGTGCTATCTGGAGGAATTCCAGGCCATCTGTCCGGGGTGTGCCGTCAGCGAGCAGACCGATTTTGCCGACTATCTG
The DNA here is from genome assembly GCF_002159385.1 of Flavonifractor sp. An52. NCBI lineage: Bacteria > Bacillati > Bacillota > Clostridia > Eubacteriales > Oscillospiraceae > Flavonifractor > Flavonifractor sp. An52. The sequence continues at coordinate 33,506 of NZ_NFIB01000024.1, read as the reverse complement.
TATCAGGCCTCCGATCTGGCCCAGCTGGGGGGGAAGCGGTACAGCGGCCAGCGCAACCAGATCAGCCAGTTCAAGCGGGGGGTGGAGGGGTGGTCCTTTGAGCCCCTGACCGCTGGAAACGTAGGGGCGGTGGAGGCCTTTTTCACCCAGACCTATCTGTCCGGCGCGGGCGCCGGGGCCACGGAGCGGGAGGAAAACGACCGGGTCCTGGAGGTGCTGCAAAATCTGGACCGGTACGGCATGGTGGGGGGCGTGCTCACCGCCGACGGGTCCATCGTGGGCTTCTCCCTGGGGGAGATTGTCAACGACACCCTGTTTACCCACATCGAAAAGGCCGACCGAAGCTGCAAGGGCGCCTATCAGATGCTGGTCAATCAGTTTGCCGCCGCTTACACGGGGGGAGACGTGACCTATATCAACCGGGAAGAGGATATGGGGGACCCCGGCCTGCGGCGGGCCAAGCAGGCCTACCACCCCATGGAACTGCTGAAAAAATATGTGGTTGAGGTAATGTGACATGACGACCGGGATGCTGCGAGACTGTCATATGGAGCAGGTGATGGAGCTGTTCTGTCAGTGCTTCCAGGACGATCATTTCTACAAGCGCTCCTTCCCCTCGGAAGCCACCCGTATGCAGGATATGAGGAAGGCCTACGGGCCCAGCCTGCTGTACTGCCTCCGGCACGGAGACTGCCGGGGGATCTGGGACGGGGACACCCTGACGGCCTTCCTGCTCTGCTTTGATTACCGTAAGGTGCGGGGGGAGGACTTTGCCTCCTTCCGGATGATCTTCGCCGGGGAGGATGGGGGCCAGGGCCTCCCCTACAGCGCGTCCCTCCACGACGTGGTGGAGGGGCTGCCTGGGAATGTGCTCTACCTGCTGTCGGTGGCGGTGCGCCCCGCCTGCCAGAACCGGGGCCTGGGGGCCTGCCTCATCGACCTGATCCTGAAGGACTATCCCCGGCACTACCTGGTCAGCGACGTGTCCAACCCGGACTCCCTGGGGATCTACCGGAAGCGGAACTTCTCCATCCGGGAGATCGACAAGGACTACAATCTCATCATCCATGCCCCCCAGGACCCCGCCCATACCTGCTCCATCGGCAGCACGGTCAAGCTGCTGCTCCCCTCCCCCGGCCTGCTGGAGCGGTATCAGATCCCCTGCCGTGTGGTGAAGGAACAGACGGCGGTGGCCGGGTACGGCACAGTGGAGGACCACGGCGTGGCCTGCTTTGTGACCCGGCAGGGGGAGCTGGCCATGGGGGCCGTGGTGGAGCTGGACTACGACAGCTATTTGCAGTACCAGCGGCTCATCAACGTGGCCCAGTATGAGGAGCATATGGCGGGGGACCGGGTCTTTTATGTCCGGAAAACCCCCTATCCCGCTCCGCCCCTGATGAACGGCGTGCTGGAGGAGATGCTCCCTTCCCGCCAGGCGGAATGGGCGGTGATCCCCGATGTGTTTGTGTCGGTGCCCGTTCAGTACCGGTCCATGGACCTGCTGGAGGACTGCCCGGCTCAGCCCGACCGCAAAGCCGCCGCTCTGCTGAAGGACATGGACTTCCGCACCCACTATGAGGCGGGGGTCCCCTCCCAGCTGGAGGATGTGGACGATCTGGCCGGCTTCAAGCGCCGCATCAGGCGCTATTATCTGGGCAAGATTCCGGTCCAGATCACCAGAGAGGGAACGGTGGACTGCTACGACGAGGCAGGCGACCCCATCGGCGCTCCCGCCTTCGTGGATCTGTACATCTCCATTGACACCGACAGCAACTGCGGAGTGCTGACCTGGTACTCCCTCTCCTCCCCCTTCCTCATCAGCCACCTGATGGACAACATCATCCGCAACAATCTGATGGTGGTGGGAGCGGACGGCAGCCACACCAATTTCTTTGACTTTGTCAGCCTGAACTATGGGGTGATCAAGCGGGGCACCCCCAAGATCTTTGCGGTTATCCCCAAGGCCAAGAGCTGCCTGAAGTCCAGCCAGATCGCCTCCCTGCTGGCCGCCGAGACCATCTACCCCGACGGGGAGAATTTCGGTGAGATCGTGGACCGGGAGATCGTGGCCGCCATCAGCTCGGAAAAGGGCATGGGGCAGTATGACCGGGCCTTTGTGTGCGCCTACAGCAACGTGGTGCTCCAGTTCACCCCCGACTTTCAGGCCACCCTGCGGGACCGGCTGTGCGAGGAATCCATCACCCTGTTTTACATCGAGCTCATTCTGCTGGAGGAGGCCGCCATCCAGATCGCCGACCGGGAGATCATCCGCCTCATTACCTCAAAGGCGGTGGACGAGCCGGTGGAGTTTCTCAAGCAGGTGGAGAATATCTACGACAACTTCTCCAAAACCATTGATTTCTGGGACATTCAGGTGAACTACCCCACCTCCCAGAAGTCCATCGATATGCTGCGCCAGGCCTTCAAGATCAAGGACCAGCTGGCATTCATGCAGCGCAATCAGGCCCAGATGCAGACGGTGTTTGACACCAAGTGCGACATCATTGACCGCAACGACTCCAAGCGGATGGACACCTCTCTGGCCATCATCTCCATTCTGGCCATCTTTTCCGCCTGGATCGACGGGTATGACTATATCGCCACCTGGAGCGATGTGTTTTCCGGCTCCGTAATCCATCTGCTCCAGCGGATCCTGTTTGTTGGGGTGGCCATCACCGCCGGGTATGCCATCTTCCATCTGTTTGGAAACAAGTTCAGACGTTTCCTCAGCAGGCGGAGGGACCGCAAGCGGAGGCGGGACAAGAAAAGCTGATCTTATGCGGGACGCGCCCTTCAGGGTGCGTCCCGCTTTTGCTGTTTGGGTCAGCAGCATATTTCAAGTGGGGAGGAATGGTGGTACAATGGAGAAAAACTGAGACAAAATTTTCGCGGGAATAAAACCGGCGGAGCCTTTTCCAACACAAACAGACAGAAACGTTCCAAAGGGAGGAAGTCATATGCAGCTTTTGTCCGATTTGTCCAACACCGAGGCGGTAGCCCGGCTTCGGGCGGGGGATGAGGAGGTCTTTACCCGACTGTATCAGGCCTGTTACCGCATGGTCTATCTCCAGGCCATGAAGATCCTGGGGCAGGCCGATCAGGCCGAGCAGGTGGTGCAGGACGTATTCATCGCCGTGTTCCGCTCCATCGACAAGCTGAAGGACCCGGAGTCCCTGCGGTCCTGGATCGGTGGCATTGCGGTCCGGCTGGCCCTCCATCAGCGGAAGATGCAGACCGACTCCCGTGAGTTCGCTCTGGAGGAGGAGGCTATGTTTGACCTTCTGGATTCCGGCCCACCCGTGTCCTCGCCGGAGGATACCCTGTGCGAGCGGGACACGGGCCTGATTTTGGGGGAGCTGGTGGACCAGCTCCCCGACGAGCAGCGCACCGCCGTCATGCTCTACTACTACGACCAGTGCCCCATTAAGCACATTGCGTCCATTCTGGAATGTGCCGAGGGCACCGTCAAAAGCCGCCTGAACTACGCCCGCAAGGCGCTGGAGAAGCTGATCCTCCAGCGGGAGCAGCGGGACGGCGTGCGGCTCCATGCCCTCAACCCGGGACTGCTCTTCCTGGCCATGGTGCTTCAGGAGCAGAATCTGGCGGTGGACCCGCAGACCATGGAGCGGGGACTGCTGGCCGTCAAGGGGGCTCTGGGCCTCACCGCGGCGGCAGCGGCAGGCTCCTCTGCTGCGGCGGCCACCACCGCGGCTTCCACCTCGGCGGCTTCCACCGCAACTGCTGCCGCCTCCGCTTCGGCGGCGGTTGGTGCCGGGGGCGGGGGTCTGACCCTGGGCAGCAAGGTGGCCATTCTGCTGGTGGCGGCGGCTGTGGCTACGGGAGGCGGCGTGTTTCTGGCCACCCGGCCCCCGCAGGAGCCTCAGCCCAGTGTCCCGGTGATGGCTGTGGTTTCCCCCACCCCATCGGCTATGCCCTCGGCCGCGCCCAGTCCTACGCCCTCGGCCACGCCGTCGGTTACTCCCAGTCCCACGGCAACACCCAGACCAACCCCCACGCCTACACCAACCCCGGTGACCCCGGTGGTGGAGAACCGGAGCATGAGCGCTGAGCTGGGGCGCGGCTACAGCTTTGGAGGACAGTGGGGAAACCTGAATCCCTCTGACGCCGGTCTGCCGGCGGGGTTGACCTACAGCTCCTCCAATTCCAGTGTGGCGCCCATTGACAGCTCCGGCTGGTTTACCATCCTGTCCCCCGGCACGGTGGTGCTGACGGCAGTCAGCCCCCAGGAACCCAACGTCCACTATACCATTACCGTGCAGGCCAAGAATGAAGTGCCCTGGGACTACCAGTTGGACGGCATCACCCTCAGTATGGGGCAGAGCCGGTATCACGGATTTTCCTCCTATTCCCTGTATACCAACTTTACCATCGCCTCTACCGTGTGGAGCAGCAGCAATCCATCGGTGGTGACGGTGGGCGACCAGGAACCCACCAGCTGTCAGCTCACTGCCAACGCCCCGGGCACAGCCACCATCAGCGGTGTAGTCACCTTGCGCGTGGATAGTCAGGAGGGTGTGCTGACCTTCACCGACAACGTGTCCTTCCAGGTCACCGTAAACGCATAGCGGCCGGGATGCGGCACTTGAAAAAAAGATAAAAAAGTTTGGCCGGATTTAAAACCAGGCTGCCGGTTCCACACACTAACAGACAAAGCCCCCGCGAAACCCCAAAATCAAGAGAAGGAGAATGCGCAATGAAAAGACGATCTTTCCGCCTGCTTTCCTGTCTGTGTGTTCTGGCCATGGCAATATCCATGCTGCCGGCGGCCTGGGCCGCAGAACCGACGCCCCTGAAATCCACCATTGCCGGCGGCACCTACAACGGCAACTGGGCGGTGCCCATTGACGCCTACCTGTACCAGGACGGCGACAACCTGGTGCGGGTGGAAAATTTCAAGGGTGTCAAAATCGTCGATGCCCAGGGAAATTTTATGAAATGGAGCGCCTATCCCCGGCTGGTGGCCGAGACCTACGACAGCAACTTCCAGCTGATCTCCTCGGTGGATCTGGATATGGAGCTGGACCTGTGGGGCGGCTTCTATGCCGGTGAGGACTACAACTTTGTGATTTTCGGCCAGGAGAACCCCAGTGAGGACGACAACGCCGAGGTCATCCGGGTGGTGAAGTACGACAAGGACTGGAACCGCCTGGGCCAGGCCAGCCTGCGGGGGGCCAACACCACCATCCCCTTTGATGCCGGCAGCCTGCGGTGCGACGAGTACAACGGCTACCTCTATGTGCGTACCAGCCATGAGATGTACCAGTCCGGCGACGGGCTGAACCACCAGGCCAATCTGACCTTCTCGGTGCGTGAGTCCGATATGACCATCACCGACGGCTATCACGACGTGGTGGCCAACAAGGGCTATGTGTCCCACTCCTTTAACCAGTTTATTCTGGTGGACAGCCAGGGACGGCTGGTGGCCCTGGACCACGGCGACGCCTACCCCAGAGGGGCCTGTCTGTCCATTTACGACAACAAGGCGGGGAGCGACACCTTCGCCAACGGCTGCAAAACCTTCAATCTGACTACCTGGTCCGGCAGGGTGGGCGAGAATACCACCGGCGCCAATGTGACCGACCTGGCGGAGACCTCCTCCGGCTACCTGGTCGCCTACAGCAGCACCGGTAAGGGCTCGGCTTCCACCATCGGACAAGACCCCATGAACATCTTTCTGAGCTATACCAGCAAGGATGACGTCTCCTCCAACGGCACCACCGTGCGTCAGCTTACCTCCTGGCCCAGCGACTCCGAGCTGTACGGCTCTCAGCCTGTGCTGGTTCCCACCGGTCCGGACGGCGGCTACATCCTGTGGCAGTTGGCCGAGAAGTGGGATAACGGCTACTATTACAATAAGGAAAGCATCCAGTATGCTACCTATTCCGCCGACGGCACCGTCTCCAACATCAGGACCGCTGACGGCGTGCAGATGTCCCGCTGCCATCCCATCAGCTACAACGGCAAGGTGGTGTGGTACTCCACCCACGATTCTACCCCCGTGTTCTATGTGCTGGACGAATCCGGAGTCCAGTCCTACCCCGTTGGGGAGGGCGGCGGACAGCAGCCTGATCCTGACCCTGACCCTAATCCCTATCCTGATCCCGACCCCACCCCCGATCCCGGCGACGGTGAGAACGGCGACTTCTCCTTCAGCGACGTGCCCGCCAGCCAGTGGTATGCCGACTATGCGGTGAAGGCCGCCCAGGCCGGCCTGATGAAGGGCACCGGCGGCGATAAGTTCAGCCCCAACGGCACCCTCACCGTGGCCGAGGTGGTCACCCTCACCGCCCGGCTGTACGCCGACCGCCAGGGGGAGAGCGTTCCCATCTCCGACGGCGCCTGGTACCTGGGCGCCTACAATTACTGCGTGGATCAGGGCCTGTTTACCACCAGTGAGGTGCCTCTGTCCACCATGCTGAACAAGGCCACCCGCTTCCAGATGGTGGACCTGCTGGACCGGGCGGTGCCCGAGGAGGAGAAGGAGGTCATCAAGGTGGTGTTCAACGGTGAGGTCCCCGACGTACAGGAGACCGATCCCTACGGCCCCGTGGTTTACCTGTGGTACCGGGCCGGCATCGTGGAGGGAGATAACAATGGAAGCTTCCACGGCAATACCAATATCAGCCGGGCGGAGACGGCAGCCATTCTCTGCCGTCTGGCCGGGCTGACCCCCCGGGTGTGACCCGGTATCTGCCGGTATTTGGACAACAATTTCATAGGAATTAACCTGGGATAATGTAGAAACCACGCAAAATATGATAAAATAAAACACTAATATTTTGTGTTGGGAGGGTGAGAGATGGATCTGCCAGAACTTTACCATCACCTGTTCGGACTGTCGGACCAGTCCCTCATCCAGAGGCTCACGGAGTGGGGCGAACTGCGGAACGTAAAAAAGGGCCACCTGCTTTACCGGGAAGGGGAAACGCCGACCAAGCTGACCTTTTTGGTCCAGGGGCTGCTGCGGGGCTATTTTCTGGATGCCGGCGGCCGGGACATCACCGACTGCTTTGCCTTTGAGCCGGGGTCCCCGGCCACGGCCTGTATCGCCCTGGGGGAGCCGGCCACCATCAACATTGAGGCACTTACCGACAGCCTGGTGCTGGAGCTACCCATGAGTCTGGTACTGGAAATGCTGGAGGAATATCCCCAGCTCTATCGCCTGTACAGCTGTTTTCTGCTGGACGCTCTCAAGCGCCACTGGGAGGTGAAGGCCGCCATGTACCAGTATGACGCCATGGACCGGTATCAGTGGTTTTTGCGGGCCTATCCGGACCTGCACCGCCATGTCAGCGGAAAGCACGTTGCCTCCTTCCTGGGTATGACCCAGGTGACCCTCAGCCGCCTGCGCCGTACCCTGCGGGAGGCGGGCCAGCTCCAGGCTGCCGAGGAAGAATAATAGAAAAAGGACGTATCGCCTTGGCGATACGTCCTTTTTTTGTTTAGGTTCAGGCGTGTTTGGCATCCAGTTCCTTCTGGCGGCGGGCCAGAATGCGGGGGAAGCGCCACAGGAACATGGACCCGGTGGTGAGGGCGGCCAGAACGTCGGCCACCGGCTCAGCCAGAAACACCGCCATGACCTGGTGGCCGGTGATGAGCCGGGGCAGGATGAGAATGAGGGGAAGCAGCAGGATGACCTTCCGCAGCAGGGCCAGAAACAGGGAGATCTTGGCTTGGCCCAGGGCCACGAAGGTCTGCTGACAGGAGGTCTGGACCCCCAGCATAAACATTCCGCACACATAGATCCGCAGGGCCCACACCGCCAGATCCACCAGCTCCGGCTTATCGTTGAAGAGCATCACAAAGGCGTGGGGGAAGAGCTCCAGAGCCAGGCAGGCGGTACAGCTGAAAGTAAAGGCGCTGATGAGCAGCAGCTTGAAAGCCTTCTTCACCCGGTCCAGCTTGCCCGCGCCGTAGTTGAAGCCGATGATGGGCTGGGCCCCCTGGGCGATGCCCTGGAGGAGCAGGAAGAAGATCTGCAGCACGCTGGAGCAGATGGTCATGGCCCCCACGGCGGAGGTGCCGCCGTATGCCTTCAGGGAGGCGTTGAAGGCTACGTTGACCAGGCTCTCAGTGGCGTTCATGATGAAGGGGGATACGCCCAGAGCCACTACCGGGGCCAGTACCTTGGGATTGATACGGAAGTACCGACTTTGCAGCCGCAGCCTGGTGCGCTTGCCGGTGAGGAACCGGAGCACCCACACCGCAGAGACGCCCTGGGCGGTGATGGTGGCCAGGGCCGCGCCCTTGACGCCCATGTTGAAGCCGAAGATAAACACCGGGTCCAGCACGATGTTGGTCGCCGCGCCGATGAGCACCGTGGCCATGGAGATGGTGGAAAAGCCCTGGGAGGTGATAAAGAAGTTAAGCCCCAGGGAGATCTCCACAAAAATGGTGCCCCACAGATAGATGGTCAGATAGTCGGTGGCGAAGCCGATGGTCTCCTTCGTGGCGCCGAAGAGGAGGAGCATAGGCTCCTTGATGGCCAGGAAGAGGGCGGTCACCAGCACCGACAGGGCGATGAGCAGGGCGGTGCAGTTACCCAGGATGGCGTTGGCCTGATCCTCCTTGCCCTCGCCCATCCGTACCACAGCCCGGGAGCCGCCGCCCATGCCCACCAGGGCGGAGATGGCGGAGACGAACATCAGCACCGGGAAGCATACGCCAAGACCGGTAAGGGCCAGGTCTCCCACTCCTTCGATGTGGCCGATGTAGATCCGGTCCACAATGTTGTACAGGGCGTTTACCAGTTGGGCGGTGACCGAGGGCAGCGCCAGCCGCAGCAGCAGCTTGCCTACCGGGTCCCGGCCCAGGTCGTTTTCTCGTTTTGCCACAGCCATTACGCCTCGTCTTTCTCCAGAAAATAGGTGGCCTCCATGTCCGCCACGCTGAGGGCGAAGGCCAGAGGATACTGCTGGAAGGCCTGCCCCACCAGCCGCTTGTCCTCGTCGCCGGAGAAGCCCATGTGCCAGCGGATGGCCATGGCCTCCTCCCGGGTGAGGCGCAAAAAGCCGGAGAGAATGTACACGCTCTTCTCCCCGTGACCGTAGGGAAGATTATCCTCATAGAAGAAGGTGGGCACGCTCTGCCACTTGCCGTCGGGGCCCTTTACGTTGCGGGTGCCGCCCCGGTAGCAGCCGATTTTGCATACGTCATGGAGGAGGGAGACCAGGGCAACCGTCTCCGGGGCGTAATCCAGGCCATACAGCTCCCGTACCCGTTCCCGCTCCAGATAGGCCTCCAGGCAGCGGTAGACGTTGACGCTGTGCTCGCACAGGCCGCCGGGGTAGGAACCGTGGAACCGGGCGGAGGCGGGAGAGGTGAAAAAGTCGCTCTTGTGCTCCAGGTAGTCCAGCAGAGCGTCGGAGCCCTCCCGGTGTATGTTGTCCCGGTAAATCTGAAGAAATACTTCCTTGCTGTCCATGACAGACCTCCTTGTCATTGGCTTAAATGCCAGTATAGCACAGCCCCCCACAAAAAACCACCCCATGCACCGCTGATTCGTACCCCGAATAGAATGGGCGGAACAGGAGGTGCTCCATGGAGTGGTTTTCCATGCTGGCGGCGGCGGTCCTGTTTGCCGCCGCCTGTAATTTTGATACGGTGATCCTGGCCATGGGCTGGGCGGTGCGGGGGGTACGTCCCTCCCCTGCCCACACCCTGGTCATCGGGGGGCTGACCACCCTCATCACCTGGCTGTCCCTGGTGCTGGGCGAGGGGGCGGCGGCCACCCTGGGCCGGGGCTTTGCCGGAGCCCTGGGGGGGCTGGTGCTGGCGGGGATCGGGCTGTGGTTCGTGCTGGACTGGCTGCGGGGTCTGGGAGAGACCGGACAGGAGGATACCCCCGCCGCCGGGAAGAGCCTGCTGGGCTGGGTGGCTCTGGCCGCCGCCCTGGCGGTGAACAACGCCGGGGTGGGTGTGGCCGCCGGAGCCTCCGGCGTGGGGCCGGTTCTGGCCTCTCTGGCCAATTTCATACTTACCCTGGCCGCCCTGCCCCTGGGCCGGGTGCTGGCCGACAAGGTGGCCGGGCGGCTGTTGGGCCGGTTCGCCCTCCCCCTGTCCGGCCTGCTCCTCATCGCACTGGGGGTGTGGCAGGTGCTGGGAGGATAAGAAAAAGACCTGCTGCACAGGTGCAGCAGGTCTTTTGTTATGTACGGATAGGAATTACTTCCGGCCGCCGCGGCGGGAGCTGCGGCGCTCAGCCTGGCGCAGCTCGGACAGCTTGCTGTCGGAGGAGGCCATAAACTGCTTCAGCCGATCCTCAAAGGTGGTGGGCTCGGCGGGAGCGGGCTTGCCACGGAAACCGCCGTTGAAGCCGCGGTCGCGTCCGCCGGGACGGCCCTGACCGCCGTGACCGGCGGGACGGGGAGGCGGATCCATAGCCTTTTTAATGGAGAGGTTGATACGGCCGTTCTCGTCGATGCCGATGACCTTGACCTTGACCTCCTGCCCTTCCTTCAGATGATCCTTTACATCGTTTACATAGGAATAGGCGATCTCAGAGATGTGCACCAGCCCCGATTTGCCCTCGGGCAGCGAGACGAAAGCGCCGAACTTCGTGATGCCTGTGACCTTTCCTTCCACAATCGTACCAACACCAAACTCCATTTGCCTGAAAAATCCTCTCTTTCAAAATTCAATCGGTGAACTGGAAGACGTATTCGCCCGGTTCCACCAGGCCCAGTTTCTCACGGGCCAGGTCGGCCTGCCGGTCCGGATCGCCGCTGTTTTCCACGGCGTCGGCCAGGTCGGCGTTGACTTGCTTCTGCTCCTCCACCTGCTGTTGGGCGGTGGCCAGATCGGCCTGAGCGGCCTGGAGCTGACTGCGCATGGTCAGCAGGCCGGTGGCCGTGCCGATGAGCAGCGCCAGGATGACGAGTTTGGTCAGAAGGGATGCTTTCTTGAGTTTCATGGGTGACTCCTTCCCCGTCGGCGGCCCGGTCTGACCGGGGGGTATCTTCCGTTTCATCGGATATTACATTTATTTTATACCACTTCGGCCGATAATGGAAGGCTTTTTTTGCGGATTTTCCGATTTTTTTACACAGCTTGCCCAGCACCACAACCGGTAGTGTCACAATATGCCAGACCGCCCCAACAAAATCTGCCAGCCGGTAGCCCAGCCACAAAAAGCCCCGGCTCAGGGCCCAGAAGTAGACCCCGCCGCCGGCCAGTATCCCGGCCAGCAGATAACCCCGCACCTGTCCCCGGCCTGCCACCGTGGAGTAGACAAAGATGGCCGCCGTCACCACCAGCCAGAACAGCAGGTCCAGCAGTCCCCCGATGAGGGGGAGGGGCAGGCGTACCCGCAGGATGCGCAGCAGGTCGTAGATCAGCCCTGCCGCCGCCCCCAGGCCCACCGCTCCCAGCAGAAAGAGGGCCTGCTCCGATACCCAGATCTCCATCTCAACGGAACAGGCGGCCGAAGAAGCCGCCGGACTTCTCCCCCCGGCCGTCCTCGTAGGTGAGGGAGTCCACGTCCCCCTCCACCTTCAGGTCCCCGCCGTCCAGACTCAGCTTTTCAATGTGCAGATTTTCCCCCCGGATAATCAGGGTGCCCTGGGAGGTGTGCATGACGATGGTGTTTTCGTCAAAGCTCTCCACCTCCTCCACCCCGGACACCGACAGGCGCTCCCGGTCCTCCAGGATCAGATGGTGGGCCACCTCCGGCCGGCCCCGTTCACTTTCATACGGCATGACAATGCCCCTTTCCCACATAGTCTTGTCTCTACTATATGGGACAGGGGCATGGGATATGAGTCACGCCATGGCCTTTGCCATCACAGGGGCCAGCCGGCGGCTGAGGACCAGGGCCAGAGCCAGCTTGAGGGCATCGGGGATGAGGAAGGGGATGACGCAGCTCCACAGAGCGGATACCACCCCAATGGGGCCGCTGGTGGCGGCGTACATCAGCACGAACCAGGCGGTGCCGAAGGCGTAGCACACCGCCAGCCCCACAACGGCGGACAGCACAAAGACCACCGGGCCCTTGCCAAAGAGGGTCTGAGCCCCCCACATCACCAGGGGGATGAGGAGAAAGCCGATGAGATAGCCGCCGGTGACCCCGGCAAACCGGCCGATGCCGCCGGAAAAGCCGGAGAACACCGGCAGGCCCACCGCTCCCAGCAGCAGATAGACCAGCACGGACAGAGAGCCCAGCTTGCCCCCCAGGATGCCTACCGCCAGGAAGATGGCAAAGGTCTGCAAGGTAAAGGGCACCACCGTGGGGATGGTGATCCAGGCGCACAGGGTAATGAGGGCCGCCATTACGGCGACGTGGACCAGAGACTTGACTTTCATGGTGGTACCTCCTGGGTATATTGTAAACTCTAATTAGATTATAGTTTACAATAGAGAGAATGTCAACCATAAAATCAAATTGGTTGACAAAGAGAGCTAAGGCAGGCTACAATATACCATAGAAAAAATGTGGGGGCGACCTTTAGGGTCGCCCGCCGGAAACGGAAAGGACGGATGACCATGCTGCGGGATGAGGTACTGGCCCTGCTGAAGGCCCAGGGGGGTACGCCCCTGTCGGGGGAGGCCATGAGTCAGAAGCTGGTGGTGAGCCGTGCGGCGGTGTGGAAGGCCATGGAGGGCCTGCGGCAGGAGGGCTATGTGATCTCCTCCGCTCCCCGCCGGGGCTATGCCCTGGAGGACTCCCCCGATCTCCTCTCCCCCGGCGAGCTGATGGACCCGGGCCGGAAGATCGGCTCCAACCTGGTGTGCCTGGACACGGTGGACTCCACCAACAACGAGGTGAAGCGCCGGACGGTGGATCAGGTGCCTGAGGGGCTGGTGGTGGTGTCCGCCCAGCAGACCGGCGGCCGGGGCCGCCGGGGCCGCAGCTTTGTGTCCCCGCCGGGGGGGCTCTACCTGTCCGCCCTGTTGCGGCCAAACTGTCCCCTGGAGCAGGTCAGCGCTCTCACCGCCTGGTCGGCGGTGGCGGTGTGCGACGCGGTGGAGCAGGTGTGCGGCATTCGTCCCGGCATCAAGTGGCCAAACGACGTGATTCTGGATGGGCGCAAGCTGTGCGGCATCCTCACCGAGCTGGAGCTGGAGGGAGAGACCGCCGCCCTGCGCTATGTGGTGGCGGGCATCGGGGTGAACCTGACCCAGACAGAAGAAGATTTTGGCCCCGAGGTGGCCCCGGTGGCCATCTCTTTGGCCCAGGCGCTGGGAAAGGCGCCCCGGCGGGCCGAGATGGCCGCCGCCCTGCTGGACGCTTTGGACAAGCTGGACCGGGACTTTCCCGGGCAATGGGACAGCTGGCTGGAGCGGTACCGGGCGGACTGCATCACCGTGGGCCGTCAGATCAAGGTGCTGCGGGGACAGGAGGAGCGCATTGGCACGGCGGTGGGGGTGGACGACACCTTCGCCCTGGTGGTGCGCTGGGCCGACGGCAGCGAGGAGGCTCTCTCCTCCGGCGAGGTCTCCGTCCGGGGCCTGCTGGGCTATGTGTAAACAAAAAGGACCGCACTCGATCGAGTGCGGTCCTTTTTTGCATTTTAATAAATGGAGTCCAGAATCTCCACGATCTGGGCCACACAGCCCTCCTCGCAGGAACACAGGATGCGGGCCCCCCAGTCCCTGACCTCCTGAGCGCAGTTGGAGGGGGCGAAGGGGATGGCCGAGATGGCCAGCATGGGGATGTCGTTCTGGTTGTCCCCCACGCAGTAGATCTTCTTGGGATCGATGCCCAGATAACGGGCCAGATAGGCTACCATGCCCCCCTTGTTGCTCCCCTTCCGGGTGAGCTCCAGCAGCACGGCGTTGGAGAAGATGACCTCGTAGTGCTCCGCCCACCGATCCAGCATATACCGCTGGGTCTCCAGCAGGATCTCGTTGCGTTGCTGCAAAATGACCTTGCTCCAGGGCAAAGGCATCTGGGCAATGGGCACCTCCGACGCGGTGGCTCCCGCCCGGGTCAGATGCCGGTGGGTGACCTCGTTGGGCTGATAGACGTAGATATCGTCGTGGTTGTAGGCCTCAAAGCCGATCTCCGGGATGTCCCGGGCCACCTGCTGCAGGTCCTCCCGCACCCGCTGGGGCAGGAAGGTCTCGTATACCATCCGGTCCTCATGGAAATCGTACAGAGCCGAGCCGTTGGACAGCACCACCGGCGCGTTAATGGGGGCGCAGCGGGCGTGGGGCGCAAAGGTGGGGTGAGCCCGTCCGGTGGCCACCGTAAAGATGCCCCCCTCCCGGGTAAAGTACTCCAGGGCGGTCAGGTTGGCGGGCGCCACCTGCATATTCTCGCCATAGAGGGTATCGTCAAAATCGCTGACCAGCAGAACACCGTCAAACTTTCCGATGGCAGCCGCCTCCCTTCTGAATTAAACTGGTATTATAAAGTTTATACCATAGCGCGCAGTTTTGTCAACACCGCCTCAAACCAGTGGGGCAGCGGGCACTCCAGGGTGACCCGTTCCCCGGTGCGGGGGTGGATGAAGGACAGCCGCCGGGCGTGGAGGCACTGCCCCGCCAGCCCCGGCCAGGGCTTTTTGGACCCGTATACCACGTCCCCCAGCAGGGGGTGGCCGATCCAGGCCATGTGGACCCGGATCTGGTGGGTGCGCCCGGTCTCCAGGCGGCACTGGATGTGGGTATAGCCGTTTAAATGCTCCAGCACCGACCAGTGGGTCACCGCCCGCCGGCCCTGGAGCTTGTTCACCGCCATTTTCTTCCGGTCGGTGGGGTGGCGGAAGATGGGGGCGTCCACGGTGCCCGACTCGTCCTTTAAATTGCCCACGCACACCGCCTCATATTCCCGGTACAGGGAGTGGTCCTGAAGCTGCTCCGCCAGAGACAGGTGGGCAAAATCGTTCTTGGCGGCAATGATGAGCCCCGAGGTGTCCCGGTCGATGCGGTGGACAATGCCGGGGCGCAGCTCTCCGTTGATTCCGGAGAGTGAATTACCGCAGTGATATAACAGTGCGTTGACCAAAGTGCCGTCGGGGTGACCGGCGGCGGGGTGGACCACCAGGCCCACAGGCTTGTTGACGGCGATGACGTCGTCGTCCTCGTAGATCACGTCCAGGGGGATGTTCTGGGGCACCACATCAATGGGGGCGGGGTCGGGCAGGGCCAGCACCAATTCATCCCCCAGGCTGGTCTTGTAGTTTTTCTTTACCGGCAGGCTGTTCAGGGTAACGGCCCCATCCTCCAGCAGCCGCTGGGCTGCCGAGCGGGTCAGCTCGGGCAGCATCCGGGCCAGAAACTGGTCGGCCCGCTCCCCCGCCCGGTCGGCGGTCAGATGCAGGGGGGTCATGCCTTGTCCTCCTCTTTGCAGAACAGCAGGAAGTAGACGCAGAAGGCAATGCCGCCGCACACGATGCAGATATCCGCCACGTTGAAGATGGGGAAGTTCATAAACAGGGTCTGGAACATATCGGTGACATAGCCCAGGAAGAGCCGGTCAATGAGGTTGCCCACCGCCCCGGCCAGCACCAGGGCCAGGGAGACCATGCCGAAGGGGTGGTTGAAGGTCTTTCTGACCATCAGCACGATGATGAGGATGGAGGCAGCCGCCGAGATCAGGGTGAGAATCCAGGTGTGTTCCTCAAAGATAGAAAAGGCCGCGCCGGTGTTCTGGTAGCAAGTCAGCTGGAGGATGTGGGGCAGAAAGGGGACCCCCTCCCCCAGGGGGATGTAGGCCCGGACCAGGAATTTCACCAGCTGGTCCAGCACCACCAGAGCGGCGGCCAAAATGGCGTAGAGCATAGTTTTTAGGCTCCTTTGACAGATCGTTCCTCTCATTGTAACACGGACGGCCCGGAGGGGTCAATCCTCGGCGGGGACGGGGATCGCCCCGTGTTCCTTTTCGTACTGTTCCAGATAGGACTCCACGGCAATGCACAGCTGCATATTGATGGAGCGCCGCTCCTTGGCGGCCAGAACGCGGATCTTCTGCATGACCTCATGCTCCAGCCGCAGAGAATAGGGGGCTTCCTGAACGCCCATACTCATTCCCTCCTCGTTGTATCTATTTGTATCTTTATAATATCAATAAGAGTGATATTTCACAAAGATTTATATAGAGTTGACTAGAGTGATTAAGAATGATATTATGAGCGAAAGGGGGCATTTCTATGGAGGACAAAAAGAAAGCACGCACCATTTCCATCCAGGTCACCCCGGAGACAAAGGAAAAGGCGGCCTGGCTGGCCCGGCAGTCCTGCCGGAGCCTGTCCGCCTATGTCCGCCAGCTCCTTCGGGTGCAGATTCGGGACTATGAGGCGGAAAACGGGCCCATCCATCGGGACGGCGGGCGACCATAAAGGTCGCCCCTACGGGAAACACCGGACCCACCCGGTCTGTTGTAGGGGCGGCCTTTATGGCCGCCCGCAAAAAAGGGCCTGTTGCAAAATGTGCAGCTCGTACAAAGACCCGTCATTCCGAGAAAAACGGCCGCCCACCGGGCGGCCGTTTTTCGTGGGAATCCGTCCCTTTTGCCGGGGAAACGGATTGCCACGCCAGTGTGCGCACTGGCTCGCAATGACAGGTTTGTGCAAAACAGCTATTTTGCAACAGGCCCTTTTTCACAATATGGCTTACTCGCCCACAACAGCGGCGCAGCGGGGGCACAGCTCGGCGTGATGGCCGTTGGTGCCGATGGCGTCGTTGTGGTTCCAGCAGCGGGGGCACTTGGGGGCCTCGGACAGCTTGACGGCGATGGTGCAGGGGATGAGGCACTCCTCGTTCTTCTCCCCCTCCATGCTGTCGGTGGTGACGGTGACCTTGGACACGATGCACAGGGAGGCCAGGTCCACGTCCTTCAGGAAGTCGGCGTCCTCCTCGGACACGGAGACAGTCACCTCGGTGTCCTGGGCCTTCTTGAACACACCGGCGTTGCGGGCGTTCTCCAGAGCCTTGTTGACGGCGTCACGGAGGGCCACCAGCTTGGCCCAGCGGTCCTTGGCGGCCTCGTCCAGGGCGAAGGCGGCGTTGTCGGCGGGCATATCGTTGAGCAGCACGCTCTCGGCGTCCACGCCGGAGGCGTGCTTCATGGCGTGCCAGATCTCGTCGGAGGTGAAGGCCAGGATGGGGGCCACCAGGCGGGTCATGCCGTCAAGAATATAGTAGAGGGCGGTCTGGGCGGAGCGGCGCTCGGCCTCGCTGCCGCAGTACAGCCGGTCCTTGATGATGTCCAGATAGAAGTTGGACATATCCACCACGCAGAAGTTGTAGATGGCACGGTACACGCCGTGGAACTCGTAGCGGTCGTAGGCGGCCCGGACGTTCTTCACCAGCTCGTTGAGGCAGTGGAGGGCGTAGCGGTCCAGATCCATCAGCCCCTCCACCGGCACCAGGTTGGCGTCGGGATCGAAGTCGCACAGGTTGCCCAGCATATAGCGGGCGGTGTTGCGGATCTTCAGGTAGGCCTGGGAGAGCTGCTTCATGATCTCCTTGGAGATACGCATATCCTGGGTGTAGTCGGCGGAGGCCACCCACAGACGGAGCATATCGGCGCCGTACTCCTTGATGACCTCATCGGGGGACACGGCGTTGCCCAGGGACTTGTGCATGGCCTTGCCCTCGCCGTCCACGGTCCAGCCGTGGGTGGCGATCTGGTGGTAGGGGGCCACGCCGTTGACGGCAATGGAGGTGAGCATGGAGGACTGGAACCAGCCGCGGTACTGGTCGCCGCCCTCCAGGTACAGGTCGGCGGGATACTTCAGATAGGGACGCTCGGCTGCCACAGCGGCCCAGGTGGAGCCGGAGTCGAACCACACGTCCATGATGTCGGTCTCCTTGGAGAAGTGGGTCTTGCCGCACTTGGGGCACACGAAGCCCTCGGGCAGCAGGTCGCGGGGCTCACGGTCGAACCACACGTTGGAGCCGTGCTCCCGGAAGAGAGCGGCCACATGGGCGATGGTCTCGGGGGTGACGATGTCAGCGCCGCAGTCGTCGCAGTAGAAAATGGGAATGGGCACGCCCCACACCCGCTGACGGCTGATGCACCAGTCGTTGCGCTCGGAGATCATGGAGATCATGCGCTCCTTGCCCCAGCCGGGGTGCCACTGGATGTCGTCGCAGGCCTTGACGGCGGTGTCCTTGATGGCGTCCACGGAGCAGAACCACTGCTCGGTGGCGCGGTAGATGATGGGGTTCTTGCAGCGCCAGCAGTGGGGGTAGGAGTGGGTGATCTGCTCCTTGGCCACCAGGAAGCCTTCCTTCTCCAGGTCCTCCACCACCAGGTCGTTGCCCTTGGCGTAGAACTGGCCGTTGTAGCGCTCGTCGGTCATGACGCCCTTGGCGTTGACGGGCACGGGCACGCCGATGTGGGTCAGGCCGGCCTTGTCGTACTGCTGGCAGATCTGGAAGTCCTCGGCGCCGAAGCCGGGGGCGGTGTGGACGCAGCCGGAACCGGCGTCCAGGGTGACGTGCTCGCCGTTGAGGATGACGGACTCACGGTCAAACAGGGGGTGAGTGGCGGTCATCAGCTCAAACTCAGAGCCCTTCAGCTCGGCCAGCACCTTGCAGGCCTCATAGTCGATGTGGGCGGCCTTGCACACGCTCTCGGCCAGGTCCTTGGCCAGGATATACACGTCGCCGGAGGGCACCTGGAGCAGCACGTAGTCGAAGTCGGCGTTCAGGCAGATGGCAAAGTTGCCGGGGATGGTCCAGGGGGTGGTGGTCCAGATCACGAAGTAGGTCTTGCTGAGGTCGGCGTACCGGCCAAGCTTGCCCTTGTCGTCCCGGACGGGGAATTTCACGAAGATGGTGGTACAGGGGTCGTCGGCGTACTCGATCTCGGCCTCGGCCAGAGCGGTCTGGTCGGCGGGGCACCAGTACACCGGCTTCATGCCCTTGTAGATGAGGCCCTTCTCGGCCATCTTGCCGAAGACCTCGATCTGCCTGGCCTCAAACTCGGGCAGCAGGGTGATATAGGGGTTGTCCCACTCGCCCAGCACGCCCAGGCGCTTAAACTGCTCGGTCATCTTGGCAATGTAGCTCTCGGCGTACTCCCGGCACTTGGTGCGGAACTGGGCGGTGGTCATCTCGTCCCGCTTGACCTTCTTGTCCTTGAGGACGGCGGACTCGATGGGCAGGCCGTGGGTGTCCCAGCCGGGCACATAGGGGGCGTAATGGCCGGTCATGTTCTTGTGCTTGACGATGATGTCCTTCAGGATCTTATTCAGGGCGGTGCCGATGTGGATGTTGCCGTTGGCGTAGGGCGGGCCGTCGTGGAGGACGAAGCTGGGCTTGCCCTCGTTGCGCTTGACCATCTTGTTATAGAGGTCGTGGTCGTACATCTCCTGGAGCATATCGGGCTCGCGCTTGGGCAGGCCTGCCCGCATGGGGAAGTCGGTCTGGGGCAGGTGGACAGTCTGGTTGTAGTCCATGGGTGTTTCTCCTTTTTATATTGAAAATAAATAAAAAACGGGGTTGGAGGCAAACAAAAAGCGCCTTCGTCTCTCAAGAGACAAAGGCGCACACCTCTGCGGTACCACTCTCGTTGTCCCGGACGGGCCGGGACCGCTCGACAGCCTGTAACGGGGCCAGCCGGGGCCGCTTACTCCGTTCGGCGGCCATGCTCAGAGGTGATTTTCCCGGCCCGTCCTGTCCGCCTTGCACCAAAACGGCGGCTCTCTGCGCAGGGTTGGGGGCGGTACTCGTCCTCGTCACAGCATTTTACAGATGAAAATCACTGGGAGACGCCCTTTTTCGGCGTCTCCCAGTATCTTACCTGTTTGCAAGGCTTCTGTCAAGGGGTTTTACCCCTTTTGCATCAGCTGAACGGTAAGTCCGTCCGGACCGGTGAGGAAACAGAAGCGGACCCCCGGATGGGGCTCACGGATGGGGCTGGGGTTCAGCCCGGCGGCCTCCGCACGGGCCCGCTCCCCGTCCAGGTCGGCCACGGCGAAGCCCAGGGACAGACCGGCATAGCGGACGTCAGAGTGGCCGGCGCCCTGGATCAGCTCCACAGCGGTCTCCCCCTCCCCGCCGGAGAGGAAGGCAAAGTGGGCGTCGCCCATGGAGAACCGGCGGAGGACCTTCAGCCCGGTCCAATTCTCCAGAAAGGAGACGGAAGCCTCCAGATCGGTGACGTAAAGGGTGGTGTGCAGATAGTGCATGGTTATACCTCCAGATAAAAAGGAGGCGCCGCGGAAAACCGCGGCGCCTTCCGTCATGGTTTGTCAGCGGTTCAGCGGATCTCGTAGTCCTTGCCGAACTGCAGGTTGTCAAAGTCGATGCGGCGGGTGGGCTCCTCCACCACGTCGTCCTCGTCCTCCTCCGCAGGGGCGGCGGCGGGAGCCTTCCGGCCGCTGAGCTCCATCAGCTCGTCGTACAGGCTGCTCTCCTTGGCGCCCTCGGGGGCGGACAGGTCGGTGGTGTCCTCCTCCTGCTCCTTCTGGATGATCCGCTCCACGTTCTCCTCAATGTCCCGGGCGGTGTCCCCCACCGGGTCAATGGACACAGGGGCGGCGGCGGTCAGCTTGGACAGGCCGCTGAGGAAATCCATCTCGTGCTGATGGAGCTCCTTCAGCTTGCCCACATAGGCGGCGGTGGACTGCTGGGCGGCGGCCAGACGCATCTGCTCGTCCCGAATGGCCTGCTGCAGCTCGGCCATACGGGCCTTGGCATCGGCCTCGGCGTTCTGCATCAGCTGGTTGCGCTTGCTCTCGGCCTCGGCTACCAGGTCGTCCGCCATCTTCTGAGCGGTCATCAGGGCCTTGCGCATGGCGTCCTCGGTGGAGCGGTACTCCTCCACCTTTTCCACCAGCACCTTCATCTTGGCCTTCAGGGTGGCGTTTTCCTTGTAGAGGGTGGTGTAATCCGCCGTCAGGATATCCAGAAATTCGTCCACCATCGACATATTATATCCGTTAAACGCCTTGGTAAAGGCGTGTTCCGAAACTTCCTGCGGCGTAAGCATAGGTTGATTCCCCCTGATTTTTTGTGTCTTAGCCCCACCCGATGCTGCGCATCGTGCGGGAACCCCGATTTTATATCTGCACGGGCGAACTGAATTCGCCCGGCATCAAGGTTTTGCTGCGCAAAACGCTTGAACGGCGTAACCGCCGCCCCACCTGCGGCGGGGCCCGGCGGCTATGTTAGAAATACAGCCCGTTATTTTCTAACTCATCAATGAGATCACCCAGAATGTCCACGTTGTAGGGCGTGATGATGTAGGTGGAGATGGCCGCCCCACCCGATGCTGCGCATTGTGCGGGAACCCCGATTTTATATCTGCACGGGCGAACTGAATTCGCCCGGCATCAAGGTTTTGCTGCGCAAAACGCTTGAACGGCGTAACCGCCGTCCCGCCTGCGGCGGGGCCCGGCGGCTATGTTAGAAATACAGCCCGTTGTTCTCCAGCTCGTCGATGAGATCACCCAGAATATCCACATTGTAGGGCGTGATGATGTAGGTGGAGATAGCCACCTTCTTGATCTTGCCCTCGTTGGCGTAGGCCACGCCGGACAGGAAGTCCAGCAGGCGGCGGGCGATATCCTTGTTGGTGGACTCCAGGTTGAGGACCACGGTGCGCTTCTCCCGCAGGTGGTCGGCAATCTCGCTGGCGTTCTCAAAGCGCTCGGGCTTTACCAGCACCACCTGCAGCTGGGTGGTGGTGTGGATGTTGACCACCTTGTTGCTGCGGCGCTCGTTATCCAGAGAATAGAGGCTGCCGGTGGACTCCTGAGCGGCCTGGCTCTTGGCGCTCTTGCGCTCCAGCCGGTCGCCGCCGGTGCGGTCCATCCGCTCACTGCGGGAGACAGGCTCGAAGTCGTCCTCGTAGTCGTCCTCGGGCTCGTCCTCGTAGGGGCGGGCCAGCCGCCGCAGTTCATCAAACAATCCCATATTCGGTTACCTCCTGAATCATATCAAGCTTTATGCATGGGAGGGCGGGGGCCGAACAGGGCGGTGCCTACGCGCACCAGGGTGGCGCCCTCGCGGACGGCGTCCTCGTAATCGCCGCTCATTCCCATAGAAAGACAGTCGATTGTGATTCCATTATCCGACATCTTGTCTCTTATGTCAACAAAAAGCTGACGCATTTTCGCAAAAAAGGGCCGGTTTCCGTCGGGTCCCTCGGCCACCGGTGGAATGGCCATCAGTCCCCGCAGATTCACATGGGGACAGGCGGCCGCCTTCTGGGCCAGAGCGGGCAGCTCGTCGGGAGAAATGCCGCTTTTGGACTCCTCCCCGCCGATGTTGATCTCCAGCAGAATGTCCTGGATCAGGTCCAGCTTGGCGGCCTGGGCCTCGATGGCGTCCAGCAGATGCTCCGAGCCTACCGACTCGATGAGATCCACCCGGCCCACCACCTGCTTGACCTTGTTGGTCTGCAGATGGCCGATGAAATGGAGGGCGGCCCCGGCATAGGCGTCGTCGTCCAGGTGGGCGGTCATCTCCTGCACCCGGTTCTCTCCGCAGATGGTGATACCGGCGGCAATGGCCTGCCGGATGGTATCCGAGGTTTGGACCTTGGTGGCGGCCACCAGGGTGATCTCGGACGGGTCACGGCCCACTTCCCGGGCCGCGGCGGCGATGTTGGCCTTGACCTGCGCTACTTTCTCTTCCAGGGACATAATAGGCACCTCCAAAAAATACACACATAAATAAGGCAAAACCGCCTGCGCGTCTGGTGCGCAGAGGGATCGTCCAAACTAATCGATGACCTTGCCGTCATAGAGCTCGCCGGAGGAGATGATGATCTGGTCTCCCGCCCGCAGGGCCTTTTTGGCTGCCGTGGTGGTGGAGGTATCGGCAGCGGTGACCAGGATGTAGTTGTCCTCCTCGGCCAGGATGGATACCGGCTTGAACTCGGCACACTGGCCCACCAGGGCATACACGCCGGTGACCGATACCTGGGACTCCTCGCCGGTCTCGCTGTCGGTGACGGTCTGCTGCTCCACCCGCAGGGCCTCCTTGGGCAGGCGGATGCCGGAGGTGGTCTCAAAGACCAGCTCCACCGTCTGCCGCCGCAGCAGGGTGGTGTCGGACAGGAACTTGTCGGTGGACAGTACCACCACCACCTGCCCGTCCACCGGGCCCCCCAGCCGCTCCACCTTCATGTCCACCTCGCCGGACCAGTCCCGGGAAAAGCGGACGGTGATGCTGCGGCCCTCCACCAGCCGCTCGGCGTCCGCCTCCGGCAGGGTGCAGGCAAAGTACCAGGTGGAATTGGTGATGAGCTTGCCAATGGCGGAGGTATCCTCCGCCGGCTTCTGGTTGGACAGGTCCTTCAGCTGGGCCGGGGTAAGGGTCTCCATCATAGCGGGGGTGATAAGGCTCTCGTATCCGTCCACCAGACCGGAGAAAATGCCCGACTGGGCGGCGGTGACCCGGCTGGTGCTCTGGGAGGCCTGGGCGGTCAAAGACTGGATCTGGGCCTTCACGTCGTCCAACGAGGCCTGGAGAGCGGCGGTGGAGTCCTCCCCCTCCGCATCAAAGGTATAGCTGCGCTTATAAATCAGGCTCTTCAGCTCCATGGTCTGGCTCTCCAGACCGGTGAGGTCGCCGGAGGCGGAAGCCCCCCGGAGATTGGCAATGGCGTCGGCCACCCGGTCGCTGAGCTGGGCGGAGTCGCCGCTGCCGCCGGTCTGGGCCAGGGCATATTCCAGCTGCTCCTGCTCCAGCAGCAGCTGCTGGAGGGTTTCCCGCTGGGTGAGTCCGGCGTCGCTCTGGTAGAGCAGGGCCACGGTCTCACCCCGGCTTACCTTCTCCCCCTCCTCGGGGAGGACCTCCACCGTGCCGCCCTGGCCGGTGAGGACACTCTCCTCCCGGACCAGAAAGCCGGTGGCCTCCACGCTGTCGCTGACGGTGTAGGTATAGGCCAGCACCGTGGGATAGAGCTCCCGCAGGCTGCTGAAGGCGGAGACTCCGATGGAAATGAGTACCCCCGCCAGTACGAGCAGCATCACGATGCGGGAATTCAAAGAACCTTGCTTCATAGGCGCTCCTTTGATCAGTCGCCGCGCTCCTCCCGCTCCAGAGAGATGGCCCGTTCGGGCACGATGGTGGAGATGGCGTGCTTGTAGATCACCTGCTGCTTGTCCCCCGTCATAAGTACCACCACAAAGGCGTCATAGCCCACGATCTGGCCTTTCAGCTGATAGCCGTTCATCAAAAAGGTGGTGACGTTGGCCCGGGTCCGCCGGGCGCGGAGCAGGAACAGGTCTTGCAGGTTGGGTGTCTTTTGCATTTGGATGCACTCCTTTTTCTCTGAGATGCATCCAATATATACCAATTACTGGAAAGGTTTTGTCGAATGCTGGGGAAGGGACCACATTTCCCGGGGAGTTATACCCGTCCGAACCGCTTTTCGATCTGGCTGCGGGTCAGCTCAATGGCCACCGGGCGGCCATGGGGACAATATTTCACTTCCCCCGCCATGACAGCTTTAGCTACCTTGAGCAGCTCGGCCTCCCCGTTTTTCTGGCCCCCCTTGATGGCCGCCTTGCAGGCCATGGTGTGGAGGAGGGCGTCCCGGGCGCTGTCCGGGTCGGCGGTGCCGCAGGTGATGAGCCTGCCCGCCAGCTCCAGCAGCACGTCGGGAATGGCGGCGGCGTCCACATCGTCGGGGGCGGTGCGGACGATGATAGCTCCGCCGCCGAAGTCCTCCGCCTCAAAGCCGAAGCGCTCCAGCAGGGGCAGCTGGGCCAGCAGGGCGGCCCCCTCCTCCGCCGGAGGGGTGAATACCACCGGGGTGAGCAGGGTCTGGACCATGGGGGTGTACCCCGCCGCCTTCAGCCGGTCGAAGTTCATCCGCTCATGGGCGGCGTGCTTGTCGATAAGGAGCACCTTGTCCCCCTGCTCCACGATGATGTAGGTGTTGAGCACCTCCCCGGCCATCCGCCAGGGTGTTTCTTCTGGCTCGGGCTGGATGGGAGTCTGGGGTTCCACAGGGGGGATGGTGGGAACGGGTTCCTTTTCGACCACCGTAGGGGCGACCCTTGCGGTCGCCCGCGGGACTTCGGGGGCCACATCCACAGGCGGGGTGGTTTTGGACGGACCAATGTGGGCATTGGCTCCTACGGATTGAACGGTAGGGGTGGGGACCGGTTTGGACTCAGGCCGTACAGGCTGGATGGTTGGAACAGGCCGTTCCGGAGCCACAGGGGCCACCCCCGCGGCCGCCCGCACAGGTTGAGCGGTTTGGGCAGGCCGGGCGGCAATATCGTGGAGAGGCAGAGACGGGGCGGGTTTGTCCGCCGTCTTGCGGAATTGCTCCGCCGTCATGGTGCGGAAGGTGGTCTGGTGAGGGGTCACCGTGTCCTGAGCTGCCTTGGGAGCCAGCCGGGGGCTGTCCGCCAGGGCGGAGGGCCGGGACCGGTCGGCCTCCAGGGTGGACTTTACGGCGTAATACACCGCGTCAAATACCTTTTTCTCGCTGCCGAACTTGACCTCCTGCTTGGTAGGGTGGACGTTCACGTCCACAGCGTTGAGCCTGGTGGTCAGGTGGAGCACGCAGCCGGGGAACTTGCCCACCATCTTCTGGTTGGCATAGGCCTCCTCCAGGGCGGCCATCATGGTGCGGCTCTTTACATACCGGCCGTTGACGAAGAAGTGCTGATAGCCCCGGGTGCCCCGGCAGCAGGTGGGCAGAGACACAAAGCCGGTGACCGTCATATCCTCCCCGGAGCCCTTCACCGGGGTGAAGCCCAGGGCCAGATCCCGGCCCAGCACGGCGTACAACGCCGATTTCAGCTGGCCGTCGCCGGGGGTGAGCAGGTCCTGCTTGCCGTCCCGGAGGAACTTGATGCTCACCTCCGGGTGGGACAGGGCCAGCCGCTGGATCATGGCGAAGCAGGCGGCGCTCTCGGCGGAGTCCTTCTTCATGAACTTGAGCCGGGCGGGGGTGTTGTAGAACAGATCCTTCACCACCATGGTGGTGCCCTGGGGACAGCCCGCCTCCTCCTGACTTACCACCACCCCCGCCTCCAGAGAGAGGGCGGTGCCCAGGGGGGCGTCGGCGGTGCGGGTGAGCAGTTCCATCCGGGACACGGCGGAGATGGCGGCCAGAGCTTCGCCCCGGAAGCCCAGGGTGCCGATGGCCTCCAGGTCATACTCGGTACGCAGCTTGCTGGTGGCGTGACGCAGGAAGGCGGTGGGGGCCTCATCGGCGGCAATGCCGCAGCCATTGTCGGTGACCCGGATCAGGGTCATGCCCCCGTGCTGGATCTCCACCGTCAGCTTGTCCGCTCCGGCGTCGATGGCGTTTTCCATCAGCTCCTTCACCACGGAGGCGGGCCGCTCCACCACCTCGCCGGCGGCGATCAGGTCGGCTACATGGGAGTCAAGTTGTTGGATATGAGGCATAGAAATACCTGCTTTCTAAACGGAGGAATGGATGAATGCAGGGGCGGCGCACCCGGCACTCCGCGGGATCAGTGCAGCGCCCCCAGCAACGTAAACCCGTTGAGGGTCATATGCAGGGCGACGGCGCTCCAGATGGAGCCGCCCCGGTCATAGCACCAGGCCAGCGCCAGGGCCATGGGGGCATACTGGATCATCAGCAGCAGGTACCGCAGGTCCAGGGTCCCAAAGGCATACACAAACTGGACGGCGCAGTAGAAGGAGTAGAGGATCACCGACAGCACATAGCCCAGGGGCCGGCTGTAATTGCGGACCGAGCCGAAGAGCAGACCACGGAACAGGGGCTCCTCCACCAGGGGCATGAGTACCACCAGGATAAAGACGGTGGCGGTGGGGGCGAAGTAGTATTGCTCGGGGTAGCTCATCAGGTTGGGGTTCTGCACCGGCAGGGGGATGAGGTCCACCAGGAAGGAGAGCACCTCGGCCCCCACCAGGCCGGTGACAAAGGCGAACAGGTTCTCCGGCAGCCAGTCCAGCAGCAGCCGGAAGCCGGTTCTCAGGAAGGACCAGAACACCAGAAAGGTGAGAGAAGCAATGATGAGGTAGTACACCACGTTGGCCTCGGCCACCGGAAACTCCCCCTGATAGGAGCGCTGGACCCAGCCCATGAGCCAGGGGAAGAGAAACACATACAGGGCGAAAAAGACCCAGCCCCGGTAACATTCGGCCCGGGTGATCTGGGGCCGCCAGGGGCGGCGCCGTCCGGTGAGCATGGTGTGTTCCTCCTTTTTTGTGGTTGGTTTTATACCAGCTGCTTCAATTCAAAGAGCAGGTTCATGGCCTCGATGGGGGTGAGGGTGTTGAGATCCACGGCCTGGAGCCGCCGGACCACCTCTCCGCCCCCCATGTCCAGCAGGGACATCTGGCCGGTGGCCGGAGCCGCCGGGGCCTGGGGAGTCTGGACCCCACCTGCCTCCAGCTCCTTCAGGATGTGGCGGGCCCGGGTGATGACCTTGTCGGGCACCCCGGCCAGCTTGGCCACTTCAATGCCGTAGCTCTGGTCGGCCCCGCCGGGGACGATCTTCCGCAGGAAGAGAATGTCGTCCCCCTTCTTCTTGGCGGCGATGTTGTAGTTCTTTACCCCGGGGATGACCCCCTCCAGGGCGGTGATCTCATGGTAGTGGGTGGCAAAGAGGGTCTTGGCCCCCAGCTTTTTCTTGTCGGCGCAGTACTCCAGCACCGCACGGGCGATGGACATACCGTCGTAGGTAGAGGTGCCCCGGCCGATCTCGTCCAGGATGAGCAGGCTTTTGCTGGTGGCGTTTTTTAAGAGTTCCGCCACCTCAGTCATCTCCACCATGAAGGTGGACTGACCGGCGGACAGGTCGTCGCTGGCTCCGATGCGGGTGAACACCCGGTCCACGATGCCGATGCGGGCCGAGTGGGCGGGGACAAAGGAGCCCATCTGAGCCATCAGGACGATGAGGGCCACCTGCCGCATATAGGTGGACTTACCTGCCATGTTGGGGCCGGTGATGATGGCCACCGTGTTGTCTTTTCCGTCCATCCGGGTGTCGTTGGGGACAAAGAGAGCGTTTTTCAGCATTTTTTCCACCACGGGATGGCGGCCCTCGGAGATGTCGATGGTGTCGGACAGGTCCACCTCCGGGCGGCAGTAGCCGTTCTCGGCGGCCACGGCGGCAAAGGAGGCCAGCACGTCCACCTGGGCCACGGCGGCGGCGGAGCGCTGGATGTCCCCCACCCGGGCGGCGGCCTGCTGCCGCAGGTCGCAGAACAGCTGATACTCCAGGGCGGTGACCCGGTCCTGGGCGGACAGGATCTCGTGCTCCAGGTCCTTCAGCTCCTGGGTGATGAACCGCTCGCAGTTGACCAGGGTCTGCTTGCGGATGTAATCCTCGGGCACCTGATCGTAGTAGGACTTGGATACCTCGATGTAGTAACCGAATACCTTGTTGAAGCCCACCTTCAGGCTCTTGATGCCGGTCTTTTCCTTCTCCCGGGCCTCCACGGCGGCCACCAGGTCCTTGCCGTTGGTGAGGATGTCCCGCAGCCGGTCCACCTCGGCGTTATAGCCCGCCCGGATAAAGCCGCCCTCCCGGACGGAGAAGGGGGGCTCGTCCACAATGGCGGAGCAGATCAGCTCCCGCAGGTCAGGCAGGTCGTCCAGGGCGGCGGACAGGGAGGTGAGCAGGGCCCCGGAGTAGGGGGAGAGCAGCTCCCGCAGACGGGGCAGCCTGCCCAGGCCGGCGGCCAGGGCGGCCAGGTCCCGCCCCCCCGCGGTGCCGTACACGATGCGGCCGATGAGCCGC
The DNA here is from genome assembly GCF_002159385.1 of Flavonifractor sp. An52. Classification (NCBI taxonomy): domain Bacteria; kingdom Bacillati; phylum Bacillota; class Clostridia; order Eubacteriales; family Oscillospiraceae; genus Flavonifractor; species Flavonifractor sp. An52. The sequence goes on along the minus strand of NZ_NFIB01000024.1, from coordinate 4,884 downwards.
TCCAGATCGGTGACCTCCCGCAGGGTGTTTTTCAGCTCGTCCCGGCCGATGGGGTCGCCCACCAGCTCCTCCACCGCCCCCAGCCGGCGGCTGATGGCGCCGGGAGAGAGCAGGGGCCGCTCCATCCAGGTGCGGATGAGCCGGTGGCCCATGGCGGTGCGGGTCTTGTCCAACACCCACAAGAGGCTGCCCTTCTTCTCCTTGGAGCGGAGAGTCTCGGTGAGCTCCAGATTGCGCCGGGCGGTGAGGTCCAGCTCCATGAACTGACCGGAGGTATACCAGCTCAGGCTGGTGATGTGGGAGAGGTCGGTCTTCTGGGTCTCGTACAGGTAACTCAAAAGGCCCCCCACCGCCTGGAGGGCGTGGCCGTCCCCCTGGGGCAGCTGGTCCAGGCCGCTGGTGAACTGCTCCTCCACCAGAGTACGGGCGGCGTCGGGGCGGAAGCGGGCCTCCCCGCCGTTTTCGCACCGGCAGTCCAGTTTGTTGGTGAGAAAGTCCAGCAGGGCGGCGTCGCTGTAGGCCCCATCGGACAGCATGGCCTCCCGGGGGGCAAAGCGGCCCAGCTCGTTGCACAGGTGCTCAGCGGCGTCGGGGCCGGTGAAGGAGGTAACGGAGATCTCGCCGGTGGAGATGTCGCAGAAGCACAGCCCCGCCCCGGCGGAGTCCTCGTAGATGGCGCAGATGAAGTTGTTGCGGCCCTCCTCCAGCATGGAGGAGGCGATGACGGTGCCGGGGGTGACGATGCGGATGATATCCCGGTCCACCAGCCCGCGGGCTTGGGCGGGGTCCTCCATCTGCTCACAGATGGCCACCTTGTAGCCCTTGGCGATGAGCCGGGCGATGTAGGCGTCGGCACTGTGGTAGGGCACGCCGCACATGGGGGTGCGCTGATCCTCCGGCTTGCCCCGGTCCCGGGTGGTGAGGGTGAGATCCAGCTCCTTGGAGGCAAGCTTGGCGTCCTCCTGGAACATCTCATAGAAGTCGCCCAGCCGGAAGAAGAGGATGCAGTCCGGGTGAAGCTCTTTCATTTTCAGATATTGGCGCATCATGGGGGTCAGCTCGGACGGCATGGCGGGCGCTCCTTTTCTAAATGATAATTGAAATGGAAAGGGACGGATTGCCGCGCCAGTGTGCGCACTGGCTCGCAATGACGGCCCTATAGTGTGGGGTACAGATCAGTCCATCCGGGATTCCGGCGGTTGACCAGGGCGTTTTTTCGTTTCCTGGACCAGGATTTGATCTGCTTTTCTCGGGCAATGGCTGATTGGATGGATGGGGTGGCCTCAAAATAGACCAATTTTGTAATATCATAACGGGCGGTATAGCTGGCGGGATCGGCATGGGCGCGGTGCTGGGCGACCCGGCGGACCAGGTCCCGGGTTACCCCGGTGTAAATGGCTACATTGGTGGCGTTTGCCAGGATATAGACGTAATACATGGCTCCGTTCTCCTGCCTGTCATTGCGAGCCAGTGCGCGCACTGGCGTGGCAATCCGTATTTTACTCCGCCTTCTCCCCCATCAAAGACCACTTATTGGCCCCGGTGATCTTCACGTCCACAAACTGGCCGATGAGGGACTCGTCCCCGGTGAGGCGCACCAGCCGGTTGCCGGGGGTGCGGGCGGTGAGGCCCTTGTCGTCGGTGCCGTCCACCAGGCAGCGCACCGTCTTGCCGATGTAGGCCGCGTGCTTTTCCTCGGAAATCTGGTCCTGCCGCTCCACCAGCCGCTGGAACCAGGCCGCCTTCTCCTCCTTGGAGACGGGGTCCTCCATTTTGGCGGCGGGGGTGCCCACCCGGGGGGAATAAATAAAGGTGAAGAGGGCGTCAAACCGCACCTCGTCCAGCAGGGTCATGGTCTGCTCGAATTCCTCCGCCGTTTCCCCGGGGAAGCCCACGATCACGTCGGAGGTGATGACCACGTCGGGGATGGCCTCTCTCAGCCGGCGCACCTTGTCCAGGTAGCCCGAGCGGTCATACACCCGGTTCATGGCCTTCAGCACCCGGTCGCTGCCCGCCTGGAAGGGCAGGTGGAAGCAGGGGGCGATCTTGGGGGAGGACGCCATGGTGTCAAAGAGCTTCTGGGAGGCGTCCTTGGGGTGGCTGGTCATAAAGCGCAGCAGGAAGTCCCCGGGAATCTCGGAGGCCGCCTTCAAAAGGTCCGCGAAGTCCATGGGGGCGTCCAGATCCTTGCCGTAGGAGTTGACGTTCTGGCCCAGCAGGGTGATGTCCTTGTATCCCTCGGCCACCAGGCCCCGGATCTCCTCCAGAATAATCTCCGGCTGGCGGGAGCGCTCCCGGCCCCGGACGTAGGGCACGATGCAGTAGGTGCAGAAGTTGTTGCAGCCGTACATGATGGACACCCAGGCCTTCACCTTGTCCTGGCGCACCACCGGGATGCCCTCGGCGATGGAGCCGGGCTCGTCGGTGATGTCGAAAATGCGGCCCCGGCGGGTCACCAGCCGGTACAAGAGCTCCGGGAACCGCCACAGAGCGTGGGGCCCGAACACCAGGTCCACCTGCCGGTAGCTCTCCTTGATCTTCTGGGCACGGTGGGGCTCCTGGGCCATGCAGCCGCACACGCAGATAAGCTGGTTGGGCTTGGCCCGCTTGGTGTGGACCAGCGCGCCCACGTTGCCCAGCACCCGCATTTCGGCGTGTTCCCGGATGGCGCAGGTATTGATGAGGATGAGATCGGCCTCGGCCTCGCTGTTTGTAAAGTCGTAGCCCATCTCCTGCAGGTAGCCCCGCAGCCGCTCGGAGTCGGCCTCGTTCTGCTGGCAGCCGTAGGTGTCCACGAAGGCCAGCGGGGCGGTGGGACGGGCGGCGTTGCGCTCATGGAGTTTCTGGCAGAAGTCCCGCTGACGCTCCACGTCGGCGGGGGAAATTTTGGTGGTCTGTCGGTTCAAAACGGTTCCTCCCGAAAAGTCTGTATCAATACTCAATCATAGCACTTTTTGCACTCAAACACAAGGCCTGTCCCCTTTTCATTGACTGGATTCGGCGGGGAGTATATAATGGAAAGGACTATCCACGGAAAGGCGGCGGAGCCATGAAAACCCTGGTCATCGAGCGGGATGCACTGAAGAATAATATCTCCGTGGTCAAGGAGCGGGCGGGGGGCGCCGTGATCTACGGCGTGGTCACCGGAGACGGCCAGGGAGCCGGTCTGGTGGAGCTGGCAAAGGCCATCCGGGCCGAGGGCATCGGCCGCTTCGCCGTGTCCGAGGTGGCGGAGGCCGCCGCCCTGCGGAAGGCGGGCTTTGTGGAGGAGGAGATCCTCATGCTCCGCTGTACCACCGACCGGGAGGAGCTGGAGCAGCTGCTGGATCTCAACGTGATCTGCACCGTGGGCTCCCATGACAGCGGCATGGCCCTCAACGGGGTGGCAGAGGCCCGGTCCACCATTGCCGAGGCCCACATCCAGATTGACACCGGCATGGGCTTCGGGGGCTTTCTTTCCAGCGAGCCGGAGAAGATCCTGTCCACCTTCCGGGACCTGTCCAGCATCGCCGTGTCCGGGGTGTGCACCCAGCTGTACACCAAGAGCCGCAAGGGCAAGGCACTGGCGGCCCAGGTGGAGGAGTTCACCAAAACGGTGGAGGCCATCCACGCCGCCGGATTTGAGACGGGCACCGTCCACGCCGCCGGGTCCTATGTGCTGATGCACCACCCCGCCGCCCGGCTGGGCGGCGTCCGGGCGGGTACCGTCCTTATGGGCCGGTGCCGCCGGGCCAGAGGAGACGGCCTGCGCCGGGTGGGCTACGGCGAGGTCAAGGTGGAGGAGACTCGCTGGGTGCCCAAGGGCCACATCGTGGGAGGCAACACCCCCGCGCCCCTGAAGAAGAACACCCGGGTGGCGGTGCTCCCCGTGGGGTACCAGAACGGCTTCGGCATGGGCCGCCCCTGGGCGGGAGGCCTGCTGGACGCCATCCGCCGCTGGCTCACCCAGCGGCAGATTACCGTCCGGGTCAACGGCCAGAAGGCCAGGGTCATTGGCGGCATCGGCGCCATCGAGACCATTGTGGACGTGACCGACCTGAAATGTACCGCCGGAGACAAGGCGGTGTTCGATATCGACCCCATTTTTGCCAAGGGGTTTGTCCGTGAATACCGGTAAATGAGAAAGGAATTTAAACTATGCGTGCAGTTGTGACCCGCGTAAAGAACGCCTCCGTCACCATCGACGGCAAGGTGAACGGCGAGATCGGCCAGGGCTTCCTGGTGCTGCTGGGGGTGGCCCCCGGCGATACCGAGGCCCAGGCCGTCAAGATGGCCGACAAGGTGTGCGGCCTGCGTATTTTTGAGGACGAGAACGAGAAGATGAACCTGAACCTGGAGGCGGTGGGGGGCTCCCTGCTGGTGGTGAGCCAGTTCACCCTCTACGCCGACACCAAGTCCCGCCGCCCCGGCTTCTCCGGGGCCGCCAAGCCGGACATCGCCATCCCTCTGTACGAGAAGTTCATGGCCGAGTGCGCCGGACGGGGTTTTGAGGTCCAGCACGGCGAATTCGGCGCTGATATGCAGGTTTATTCTCAGAATGACGGTCCTGTGACCATTCTGCTGGACACCGACCAGATGTAACGCCGAATTCGCCCCCGCGCTTTGCGCGTCCGAGCGTTTTGCCACAGGCAAAACCTCGATGCCGGGCGGATTCACTCCGCCCGAGCAGATCAAAAGATGCGGGGGCCCCGCAGGGCCGTGGCCCTGTGGGGGATTTGGCGCTGATATGCAGGTTTATTCTCAGAATGACGGTCCCGTGACCATCCTGCTGGACACTGACCAGATGTAAGGCCGAATTCGCCCCCGCGCTTTGCGCGTCCGAGCGTTTTGCCACAGGCAAAACCTCGATGCCGGGCGGATTCACTCCGCCCGAGCAGATCAAAA
>NZ_NFIB01000023.1:0-49750 GCF_002159385.1 Flavonifractor sp. An52 | reverse complement strand
GTGGCCGGGGCCCACGCCGGAGCCCACACCCACCCCGCTGCCCCTGGAGGGGGCGGTGATCTGCGTGGACCCCGGCCACTGCGTCACCCCGCTGACCGGCACCGGCCAGCGGGAGCTGGTCTCTCCCCTGTCCGATGAGACCAAGTACCTCTTTGGCGGCGGCACCGCCGGAGCCAATCAGACCGAGGAGCAGCTCAACCTGGCGGTGGGGCTCCAGCTCCGGGACGCCCTGGAGGCGCTGGGAGCCGAGGTAGTGATGACCCGGGAGGTGTCCGAGATCACCCTGGGCGGCATCGACCGGTGCAAGATCGCCCAGGAAGCGGGGGCCGACGTACACATCAGCATCCACGCCAACGGCTGGACCGACCCGGACTATAACGGAGCCATGGTGCTGGTGCCCTACGGGGATCTGCTGGGCACCCCCTCCATCGTGGAGGAGAGCGCCCGGCTGGGAGAGCTGATGATCGAGGCGGTGTGCGAGCATACGGGGGCCAAGAACCTGGGCACCGTCCAGCGCTCCGACCTGACCGCCTTCAACTTCTCCACCATGCCCTGCGTGTTCATTGAGATGGGCTTTATGACCAATCCCCGGGAGGACGCTCTCATGGAGACCCCGGAGTATCAGGCCAAGATCGTGGACGGCATGGTGGAGTCCCTGCTGGCCTGGTACGGCGTAGAGGAATAAAATAAAAAGGACCCGGAGCCATGCTCCGGGTCCTTTTTTGTCGTATGGTTTTGGGTGATTAGTAAGCCACGCCCCAGTATACCATGTGCTTGGCGGGCTTGCCGCAGACGGGGCACACGTCGCCCAGGTGCTCCTGCTCCAGGGGGATGCAGCGGGAGGACACGCCGGCGATCTCCTTCATCTTGAGCTCGCAGGCCTCGTCGCCGCACCACATGGTCTTGGCAAAGCCGCCCTGGGTGGACATCTTCTCCTTGACCTCCTCCACGGTGGAGCAGGCATAGGTGTTCTCGTCCAGGTTCTTCTTGGCCTTGTCGTACAGGCCCTGCTGCACCGCGTCCAGCATGGTCTGGACGGTCTCCTCGATGTTGTCCAGGGAGACAAAGCTCTTCTCGCCGTTATCCCGGCGGACCAGCACGCACTGGTTCTTCTCCATGTCCTTGGGACCCATCTCCAGACGCAGGGGCACGCCCTTCATCTCGTACTCGGCGAACTTCCAGCCGGCGGACTGCTTGGAGGCGTCCATCTTCACCCGGATGCCGGCGGCCTTCAGGCGGTTCATGACGGCCTCGTTGGCCTCGATGACGCCCTCCTTGTGCTGGGCCACGGGGATGATGATGACCTGGGTGGGGGCGATGCGGGGGGGCAGCACCAGACCGTTGTTGTCGCCGTGGGTCATGATGACGCCGCCGATGAGGCGGGTGGACACGCCCCAGGAGGTCTGGAAGGGGTGGTGGGGCTTGTTGTCCTCACCGGTGAAGGTAATGTCGAAGGCGGTGGCGAAGCCGTCGCCGAAGTAGTGGGAGGTACCGGCCTGGAGGGCCTTCTTGTCGTGCATCATGCACTCCACGGTGTAGGTGGCCTCGGCGCCGGAGAACTTCTCCTTGTCGGTCTTGCGGCCCTTCACCACGGGCATGGCCAGGTAGTTCTCGCAGAAGTCGGCGTAGATGTTGAACATCTGCTCGGTCTCGGCAATGGCCTCCTCGGCGGTGGCGTGCATGGTGTGGCCCTCCTGCCACAGGAACTCCCGGTGACGCAGGAAGGGGCGGGAGGTCTTTTCCCAACGCAGCACGGAGCACCACTGGTTGTACAGCTTGGGCAGGTCCCGGTGGGAGTGGATGATGTTCTTGTAGTGCTCACAGAACAGGGTCTCGCTGGTGGGCCGGATGCAGTAGCGCTCCTCCAGCTTCTCAGAGCCGCCCATGGTGACCCAGGCGCACTCGGGAGCGAAGCCCTCCACATGGTCCTTCTCCTTCTGGAGCAGGGACTCGGGGATGAGCAGGGGGAGGTACACGTTCTCGTGGCCGGTCTCCTTGAACTTCTCGTCCAGAATCTTCTGGAAGTTTTCCCAGATGGCGTAGCCGTAGGGGCGGTAGATGAACACGCCCTTGATGGAGGAGTAGTCGATAAGCTCCGCCTTCTTACACACGTCGGTGAACCACTTGGCGAAGTCCACCTCCATATCGGTGATCTGTTCCACCTGCTTTTTGTCCTGTGCCATATCTATCTCAATCCTTTTTTATCAAAATACGCATGGGTGCTACTTATTTTATTCATTTGCGGCCCAAAAGTCAAGTCAAGTATAGGGCCCGGCGCATAAAAGCCGGGCTTTAACGAATTAAGCGCTCCAGGCCGAGGCTTCGGAGGGAAAGATAGTGTGAAAGAAAACCGTCAGGGTTGTCTTTCGCGTCCAGTCAATAACGCCCCGATTTGTCAAAACAGTTTGACAAATCGGGGCCCGGCTCATCTGAGCCGGGCCCCGCAAAATTTGAACAATTACAGTTTGACCACCAGGGTGGCAACGAATAGATTGCCGGAGTACTGTCCGTACAGCTGGATCCGATCTTCCGCCGCCAGCTTGCTCAGGCTGGTGGAGGAGCCGGAGATGGTAACGAAGCTGGCGTCCTCCACATCCACGGTGAGGGGGGTGCCGTCCTCCAGGCTGATCATCAGAGTGTCGTCCTTGGTGTTGACCACCAGCACCGAGCCGGTGATCTGGGTGGAAGAGGAGGAGCTGCCGGTGACCTCAATGGCCACGATCTCGTCCCCGCTGAGGGTCAGATCCACCGCGTCATTGGGCTTGAGGGAGTAGAGGGAGATAACAGAGCCCTTCTGGGTCACCGACACGCCCTCGGACACCTGGTAGGTGTCGGTGGAGCCGTCGGAGAAGCGCACGTCGATGCTGACGCCGGTGGTGTCCTGGATCACCCGGGTGATGGTGCCGGACAGGGTGGCGTTCTGAGAGGTGGCCTCGATCTCATACACCTCGTTGTAGCGGACGGTGACGGTGACGCTGTCGCCGCTGCGCAGCTTGTCAATGGAGCTGGTCTTGCCGTCCCGCTCAATGTCGGGCAGGTTGGTCAGATCAATGGTGAAGGTGGCGGTGGTGCCCTGGGGGGTGCGCACCGCCAGGGTGGTGGGGCTGGCGTAGGTGATGCTCTCAATCACGCCCTGGGTGGTGGTGGAAGCGGGGTAGGTGTCCAGCAGCACCACCTGGTCGCCGGAGATCTGAAGGGTGGCAAAGTTGTTGCGGGCCACCTCCTTGACGGTGATCTCCTCTCCGTCATAGCGGGCAATGGCGTTGCTTGCGATGGGGTAGGTGCGGGAGCGGCCGGTGAGGCTGTCCTCCACAGTGATCTCGTAGGGGTCCTTGGTGAAGCTGATGCTCTTGATGGGGCCCTGGACATAGTCGGACACGGTATCCACCGCGGCGCTCACCACGGTGCCGGCGTTGTCGTTGGACACCCGCAGGCTCACATAGTCCCCCTTGTTGGACACGGTAATGGAGCCCGCCTTGCCGTTGACAGTGACGGCGGCGCCGGACACCAGGGTGTACTGGGCGCGCTGGCCGTCAAAGGCGGAGACGGTAATGGTCTGGCCGCCGGACGTGTTCTCCACGCTGGTGAGGAAGCCCTCGGCGGAACGGGTGCCGCCGGACAGCTTCAGCTCGGCCAGATGGCCCATGCCGTCCACCCAGCACTGGGCCTGGGTATAACCGGCGTCGGGCTCGATCAGGGAGGGATCACCCACCAGCTGGCCCACCTGGACTCTGGTAAAGCGGTCAATGTCCAGCAGCTTGCTGGTGCCGCTGACGTTGATGGTGATGCTGTCCTGGGATACCTCAGTGATGCTGCCGCTGAGGCTGGTCAGGGTCCCGCCCAGACGGACCGCCTGAGCCGCCCCCTTGTCATCCAGGTTCACCCGGACATACTGGCCCGCACGCAGGGAGTTGGGGGTGGTGCGGATGTTGTTTTCATAGATGGGCACGTTGGCGGGCACGGAAATGCCAAAGGTATCGGTCAGATTGCCGGTGATGGTGAGCAGGGTGGCGCCGTTGCTGGTGGAGCTCACCGCGTCGATGACGCCGCCCACCCACTGGTAGTCGGTGTAGGCGGGCAGCTCGGCATAGATGCCCTGCTCATCCATAAAGTCGATGGCACGGCGGAGCATGGTGGCCATTTCCGCCCGGGTCAGGCTGCCCTGGGGCATAAACTCATTGGCGGTGTTGCCCTGGACAATACCGTATGTATTGAGCAGATACACATAGGGCCGCAGCACCTGGGAGATGGAGGCGGTGTCGGCAAAGCTCATGGAATAGTTGGTCAGGTTTTTGGCCATGGGCTCCAGCTGCATGGCCCGCACCAGATACATGGACAGGTTTTCGCGGGTGATGGACTTGAGCAGCGCCCCGGAGTCGCACATGGCCTCCAGCTCGCTGACGCTGATGATACCGGTCTCCAGACAGACGGCCATTTCTTCCTCCGCCCAGCTGTAGACGTTCTCAGGCAGGATCTCCTTCAGCTGGTCGGCCCGGTCGGCGGCGATCTGCTTTTTATCCGCGGCGGACACGCCGGTGGCCCGGGAACAGAACAGCAGGGCCTCGCAGGCGGTCATCTTCTGAGCGGGGGCGAAGGTGGTGGCGCTGGTACCCTTGACAATGCCAAGACCGGCCAGATACTCCACGTCCTCCTGGGCCCAGTGGCCCTGCATATCCGTAAAGCTTACTGCCCCGGCGGGTACTACCAGCAGAGACAGCATCAGAAACAGCGCCAGCCAAAGGGCTGCAAATCGCTTTGCTTTCATACATTTCCCTCCGTTGCCGTAAAGGTTTCCATAATTAGACGCCTTCATTATACTGTCTCCTTTTAAAAAAAGCAACCTGTAAATCCCGCAGCCTTTCCCTCTGGCTAATCGACATTTGTATTTTATCTTGACAAGTGTAGCGTAAAGTGGTATGCTGTTCCGGCCAACGAAAGGAGGAGTCCCTGTGGAGGAGAAACGAGAGGAGAATCTGGATCTGCGTCAGCGCAAGACCCGGCGGCAGCTGACCCAGGCTCTGGTGGAACTGATGGAGGAGCGGCCCTTTCAGGAGCTGTCGGTGACCGATATCTGCCGGCGGGCTATGGTCCACCGCACCACCTTCTATGCCCATTTTACCGACAAGCAGGAGCTGCTCCATTACCTGCTGACCCAGCTGGAGCGGGAGTGCATTGACGCCTGCATCCCCCAGGACGCCCCCACCCCCAGGGAGTTTTTCCTGGAGGCGGCCCGCAACACTCTGGCCTTTTTTAAGGAGAGAAGGGCCCTGTACCGGGCCTGCCTGGAGAGCGGCGCCGACACCCAGACCCGCCTGCTGGAGGACGCGGCGGCCAACGAGCTGTGCCTGCGGATGAGCCGCCCGCCCTTCCCGGACGCTCTGCCGGGGGTGGACCCCCGGATCGCCGCCCGCTTCTATGTGGGGGCCATGCTGTCCCTGCTGCACTGGTGGCTGATCAGCCCCGACCCGGTGCCGGAGGAGGTCCTGCTGGACCATCTGGCCCGCTTTATCCCCAACCATTGAGAGGAATCTGCCTATGGTAACGGACAAAAAAACCGAGACACCTATGACCAAACTGGCCCGCTTTATTGTGGACAAACGGAAGGCCTTCTTTCTGGTCTTTATTGCCGCCCTCATCTTTTGCGGGGCTTCCATCAATAAGGTACAGATCAACAACGACATCACCTCCTATCTGCCGCCGGAAACCGAGACCCGGCGGGGCCTGACCCTGATGGAGGAGCAATTTGTCACCCTGGGCACCGCCGACGTGATGGTGTCCAACGTGACCTACGACACCGCCGCCGCCCTGGCCGAACGGCTGAAGGGGGTGGAGGGGGTGTCGGAGGTGGCCTTTGACGACACCGCCGACCACTACAAGGACTCCGCCGCCCTCTTCTCCATCTCCTTTGAGGGGGAGACCGGGGATGAGGAGACGGTGGCGGCCCTCCACCGGGTGGAGGATCTGCTGGAGGGATACGACGTATCCCTGTCCACCGAGGTGGGCCGGGACACCTCCGCCTCCCTGCGGCAGGAGATGACCGTCATCCTGGCCATCGCCGCCGCGGTCATTGTGGTGGTGCTGCTTTTTACCTCCAAAAGTTATATGGAGGTGCCCGTCTACCTCATCGTGTTTGTGGCGGCGGCGGTGCTCAACATGGGCACCAACTTCATCTTCGGCACCATCTCCTTTATTACCAACTCCATCGCCGTGGTGCTCCAGCTGGCTCTGGCCATCGACTACGCCATCATTTTCTGCCACCGGTACATGGAGGAGCGGGACAACGGCCTGGATGCCCGGGAGGCGGACATTGCCGCCCTGAGCAAGGCCATCGTGGAGATCTCTTCCTCCAGCCTGACCACCATCTCCGGCCTGGTGGCTCTGATGCTCATGCAGCTGCGTATCGGCTTTGATATGGGTATCGTGCTGGCCAAGGGTATCGTGTGTTCCATGCTGTGCGTCTTTCTGCTGATGCCCGGCCTGCTGATGGTGTTCCAGGGGCCCATCGACCGCACCCGCCACAAAAATCTGGTGCCCAAGATCAACTTCTGGGGCAAAGGGGTGGTCAAGCTGCGCTTTGTGCTTCCCCCCATCTTCCTGGTGGTGGTCATTACAGGGGCGATTCTGTCCAGCCACTGCACCTACGTCTTTGACACCAACGACGCCGATTTTTCCAACAAGCCAGACTGGCAGCTGGCTGCCGAAAAGGTGACCGATACCTTTGGCAAGAAGAATACCATCGCCATGCTGGTGCCCCGGGGGGACTATCAAAAGGAGGGCCGCATCCTGGAGCGGGTGGAGGCCCTGCCCCAGGTGACCCAGGTCACCGGCCTTGCCAACATTGAGGTGGAACCGGGCCGGATGCTCACCGACGACATCACCCCCCGGCAGTTTGCCGAACTGGCCGGGGTGGACGTGGAGCTGGCCCGGCTGCTCTTCCAGGCCTACGGCCTGAGTGTGGAGGAGTACGGCTCCATCTTCCAAAACCCGGACGACTACTCGGTGCCTCTGCTGGATATCTTCCAGTTCCTGCTGGAGCAGAAGGACAAGGGCGTGGTGAGCCTCACCGGCGACCAGGCCCAAAAGGTGGAGGATTTGCAGGAACAGCTGGACGTGGGCCTCAAGCAGCTCCAGGGTGCGGAGTGGTCCCGGCTGGTCTTTGTGGCCGACGTGCCCACCGAGGGGGAGGACACCTACGCCCTGCTGGATGAGATCCGCGCCATCGGTGAGGATTACTATAACGACGTGGTGCTGGTGGGCAACTCCACCAACGCCTTTGACCTGGCCAGCTCCTTCTCGGGCGATAACCTGAAGATCAGCGTACTTACCGCCCTCTTCGTCATGGTGATCCTGCTGTTCACCTTCAAGTCTGCCGGTCTGCCGGTGCTGCTGGTGCTCACCATCCAGGGCTCCATCTGGATCAACTTCTCCTTCCCGGTACTTACCGGCACCAATCTGTTTTTCCTCAGCTACCTGGTGGTCAGCTCCATCCAGATGGGCGCTACCATCGACTATGCCATCGTTATCACCAACCGCTATCTGGAGCTGAAGACCCGCATGGAGCCCCGGAAGGCGGTGGTGGAGGCCCTGAGCCAGAGCTTCCCCACCATCCTCACTTCGGGCACCATCATGGCGGTGGCCGGCTTCCTCATCGGCGGCATCTCCACCGATGCCACCATCGGCTCGGTGGGCCTCACCCTGGGCCGGGGCACCGTCACCTCCATCTTCCTGGTGATGACCGTGCTGCCCCAGCTGCTGCTGTTGGGCGACGCCATCATCCAGCGCACCGCCATCTCCCTCAACCGGGACCGGTCCCAGCGGTTCAACAAGGGCACCATGCGGCTGGACGGCCACGTCCGGGGCCATGTGTCCGGCTATCAGCACTTGGGCTACAACACCGGCGGCATTGCGGGACTCCAGTCCGGCTCCATCACCAACTGCTCCAATACAGGACATATTCTGGGCCGGAAGGACGTGGGGGGCATCGTGGGCCAGTTCGAACCCAATGTGGAGGTGCGCTACGGCGACTCTCCCGCCGACAGCCTCAACGACAGCCTGGGGGTCCTCTTTGATGAGATGGAGGGCTTTGCCGACCAGCTCAGCGGCATGGTGGGCCAGGGAGTGGAGGACGCCCAGGTCATCCATGAGGCGGTGGGTCAGATCCGGGACCGGGCCCAGCAGGCCGGGGACCAGGGTCTCACTGATTACAGCGATATGACCGACCAGCTGGACAGCCATGCCGCCGCCCTGGGGGATGCCCTGGACGGCCTCCGGGGTCATGTGGATACCTTTTCCAATGAGGCCGGGGACGACCTGGATGATCTGCTGGACGGCACCGCCCAGCTGCGCCGCAGCCTGAGCAAAATGCTGGACAGCGCCGACAGCGCCCTGGTGGAAGGGGTGGAGGCCCTGGATGATGCCGCCGAGGGCATTGAGAAGCAGGCCAATACCATCCGCACCCACCTGCAGGCCATGTCCCGTGAGCTGGACAGCCTGGGCAGCTATCTCACCCAGGTGACCGACTGCCTGAAAAAGCTGGACTTAAAGGGAGCACTGGCAGTACCCTTCCCCAGCGTGGACCCGGCGGGACACCTGTCCGCCATCTCCCAGGCCCTGGGCAAGCTGCCCGGCCTGGTCAGCGACCTCACCGGCCGGTGGGAAACGCTGAGCCACGATACCTCAAAAGAGATGGAGGAGGCGCGGAAGGACGCGGATCAGGCCGCCAAGGCCATCCACAGCGCCGCCAGCCATCTGGTGGGGGCGGGCAGCGCCCTGTCCAAGGACAGTAAGAAGGATCTGGACGCCGTCAGCAACGAGGCCTCCGCCATCCGTACCCTGCTGAAGGACTACTCCGACCAGCTGGGGGAGCAGACCCAGGCGGCGGCGGACGACATCGGGGCCCAGCTGGACGTAATCGAGAACCGGGTGGACCAGATGACCCAGGCCGCCGGGGCGGACAACACCGCCCTCCACGCCTCCGCCCAGCGGGTGATCGGGGCTCTGGACCAGGTGCGTCAGGCCATCTACGACATGGGCCGGGAGCCCAAACTCACCACCCAGGACCTTTCGGGGGACATTACGGAAGGCCCCGGCCTGGTCATGGCCTGTACCGCCGCCTGCACCGTGGAGGGTGACTCCAACGTGGGCGGCATTGTGGGCGCTGTGGGAGCCGAGGTGGGGGACGACCCCGAGGCTACCTTTGACATGGAGGACATCAAACTGCTCTCCGACGTGTACGCCACCCTGCGGGCGGCAGTGCGGCAGTGCCGCTTTGACGGCACCGTTACCGTGAGAAACGACTGCGGCGGCGGTATCGCCGGTCGGTGTACCACCGGCTCCATCCTGGACTGCGCCGCCCGGGGCACGGTGGAGACGGGCACCGACTACTGCGGCGGCATTGCAGGCCGCACCGGCGGTTCGGTGATCCGGTGCGCCGCCCTGGTGGATCTGGACGGCGGCAGCTGGCTGGGCGGCATCGCCGGTCTGGGCGGCACCCTTACCGACTGCCGGGCCATGGTGCGGGCCCAGGGAGACGGGGAGTACCAGGGGGCCATTGCCGGTCAGTCCGACGATCCCCTCACCGGCAACCGCTACCTGCTGGAGGAGCTGGCGGGGCTGGACGGGGTGGATGTGGCCGGTCAGGCGGAGGGGCTGGAGTTTGATGCCTTCTCGGTGCTGAGCGGCATCCCCGAGGACTTCCTCACCTTCTCCTACCGCTTTGTGGCCGACGGCAAGACTGTGGCCGAGATCCCCTTTGCCTACGGGGACGACCTGGACCAGAGCCTGGTGCCCGAGCCGCCTGCCCGGGACGGGGAGTATGGCGTGTGGCCCGACTTCCCGGTCAAGGGGCTGACCCGGTCCATGGTGCTGGAGGCCCAGTTTACCCAGCCTACCGCCACCCTCTCCTCCGGCGAGGAGCATCCCGCCCTGCTGGTGGAGGGCACTTTTGAGCCAGGCGCTGGTCTGAAGGCGGAAGGGCTGACCGAGCTGCCCGACCTGTCGGGCTACCGGAGCGTGGAGGGCTGGTCCTATACCGTGGAAGGCAGCCAGGGAGACACGGTGACCCTCCGGCTGCGGGCGGCGGACGCCGATCACCCGGCGGCGGCCATCCTGCAGTCCGACGGCAGCTGGCAGGTGGTGAAGGCCAGCCAGGACGGCAGCTATCTGGTATTTGACGGTCCGGCCAGCGGGCAGGTGGTGCTGCTGGACCGCACCACGCCCAATGTTTTGCCTGTGGTGCTGCTGTGCTGCGCCGGGGCGGCTGTACTGCTCATCGCGGCGCTGGCAATCCATCGGAGAAAAAAGCGGAAAACCATCCCGGCATAAAAAACAGGCCCCGGAACCCTGCGGTTCCGGGGCCTGTTGTATTTAGCATAAAACACCGCCCCCGGCACGCCGGGGGCGGTGTTGTTCTTATGATCAGGCCTTTTTCTTGGAGGCCTCGCGCATCCGGGCCGCATGGTCCAGCAGGCGCTTGCGCAGACGCAGGGACTGGGGGGTGACCTCCAGCAGCTCGTCGTCGGCCAGGAACTCCAGGCACTGCTCCAGAGACATCTGGCGGGGGGGAGTGAGGCGCAGGGCATCGTCAGAGCCGGAGGCACGCATATTGGTCAGCTGCTTCTTCTTGCAGACGTTGACGCTGATGTCCTCCTGCTTGGGGGTCTCGCCCACCACCATGCCGGCATAGACGGGCACGCCGGCGCCGATGAAGAGCACGCCGCGCTCCTGGGCGTTGAACAGGCCGTAGGTCACGCTCTCGCCGGTCTCGAAGGACACCAGGGAGCCGGAGTTGCGGCGCTGGATCTCGCCCTTCATGGGGGCGTAGCACTCAAAGACGGAGGCCATGATGCCCTCGCCCTTGGTGTCGGTGAGGAACTCGTTGCGGTAGCCGAACAGGCCGCGGGAGGGCACCAGGAACTCGATCTTCATACGCTCGCCCACGGGGGTCATCTCCAGCAGGTCACCCTTGCGGGAGCCGATCTTCTCGATGACGGCGCCCACGCTGTCGGAGGGCACGTCCACCACCAGGCGCTCGATGGGCTCGCACTTCTTGCCGTCGATCTCCTGGAAGAGCACACGGGGGGGAGACACCTGGAACTCGTAACCCTCACGGCGCATGGTCTCGATGAGGATGGACAGGCTCATCTCGCCGCGGCCGGCCACGTTGAAGGCGTCGGTGGAGTCGGTCTCGGTGACCCGCAGGGACACGTCCTTCATGGTCTCCCGGAACAGACGCTCACGCAGCTGGCGGGAGGTGACGAACTTGCCCTCCTTGCCGGCGAAGGGGGAGTCGTTGACGGAGAAGGTCATCTCGATGGTGGGGGCGGAGATCTTGACGAACTCGATGGGCTCCACTGCGTCGGGGGCGCAGATGGTGTCGCCGATGGTGATCTCGCCGATGCCGCTCATGGCGATGATGTTGCCGGCGTCGGCCTCGGTGACGGGCACCTTGCCCAGACCGTCAAACTGATACAGAGCGGTGGCCTTGGCCTTCTTGGGAACGGCGTCGGGGTCGTGGTAGTTGCACACCACGATCTCCTGGTTCTGCTTCACGGTGCCACGCTCAATGCGGCCGATGGCAATCCGGCCCACGAACTCGTTGTAGTCGATGGAGGACACCAGCATCTGGAAGGGAGCCTCCACATCGGCCTCGGGGGCGGGGATATAGTTGACGATGGTCTCGAACAGGGGCACCAGGTCGGTGCCGGGCTGGTCGGGGGAGTAGGAGGCGGTACCCTGACGGCCGGAGCAGAACAGGGTGGGGGACTCAAACTGCTCGTCGGTGGCGTTCAGGTCCAGCAGCAGCTCCAGCACCTCGTCCATGACCTCGTGGATGCGCTGGTCGGGGCGGTCGATCTTGTTGACCACCACGATGACCTTGTGGCCCAGCTCCAGGGCCTTGGACAGCACGAAGCGGGTCTGGGGCATGGGGCCCTCGGCGGCGTCCACCAGCAGGATGACGCCGTTGACCATCTTCAGGATACGCTCCACCTCGCCGCCGAAGTCGGCGTGGCCCGGGGTGTCCACGATGTTAATCTTCACGTCCTTGTAGTGGACAGCGGTGTTCTTGGCCAGAATGGTGATGCCGCGCTCACGCTCCAGGTCGTTGGAGTCCATGACGCGCTCCACCGTGGCCTGGTTCTCACGGTAGATGCCGCCCTGCTTGAGCATTTCGTCCACCAGGGTGGTCTTGCCATGGTCGACGTGGGCGATGATGGCTACGTTGCGTAATTTCTCGTTCTGCATATTCCTTCTCCTTCAGCGGTGGGGCGTCCATCCTCCGCCGCATAAGATCATAATTAGCTCGACTCTTAATTATACTGCATACCTTACGGGCCATGCAACAGCTTTCCGCAAAAAAACCAACAAAAACCCGCATCTTTCCCGCCCTCAGCGTTGACACCGCCCGGAAATTGGGTTACAATAATGCGGCATAGGCGGATTTTTGTTCCGCTGACAAATTCAGATGCGCCTGTAGCTCAGCAGGATAGAGCGACCGCCTCCTAAGGTTGTGCTCAACCAATCAACTCGAAGCCAAAAGTGATAGTTACCAATTCAATTTCATATAAGTCTCTGTAGCTCAGCAGGATAGAGCGTTCGCCTCCTAACAATCGATCCGTTCGAACCCCAGAGCCCTGCAAAATTGAATATTTTCTGTATATGCCCCCGTACCTCACCGGGATAGAGGGTCCGCCTCCTAAGCGGAATGTAGTGAGTTCGAGTCTCGCCGGGGGTGCCAAAATGACCGCTGTAAGCCGTTTTCGATGGTTTACAGCGGTTTTTGTTATCATTTCCTTTGGACGGTCTTGCCGCTCCGCCGGAACAATTTTATACATTTCTCGCTGTATCCCTGCTAATTGGCTTCGAACTCTTTTTCCGATTTTGCTAATGAAAATCGACGCTTTGCTAAAACGATTTTTCCGACCTATTTTTCGGATGGGGCCGCCGCCAGCAATGCGGCCAGGGTGTTGGCAAGTTCCGGCGACTTGCGGAGCTGTTCCACCAGGGCATTCAGGTCCAGCGACACACTCTCCGGCTCCTTCGGCCCCTGGGTTTTTGCCGGAGGGCGCACCGTCCGCAGGTCGGGATTGGCATAGAAGGCGCTCTCGAACTTCTGGGCGTTGATCTTGCGGGCCTCGTCCAGAATGTGCGCATACACGCTGGTGATCATGTCGATCTGGGCGTGGCCCGTGTCGCCCTGGGTGGCCTTCAGGTCGCCGTGGTTGAGCTTCAGCTTATAGGTGGTACTGGAATGGCGGAGAGAGTGAAAGACCACTTTGGGCAGCCCCGCCTTCTCCCGCAGCTTTTCAAACTCCTTCAGGAGCACCCGGTCCTCACAGGGTCGCCCGTTGGGCAGCGCCACCACCAGGTCGTAGTCCTGATACTCGTCCCGGAGCATCTCTTTCAGCTCGTCCTGGGACTTCTTCCATTCCAGCAGAATGTAGGCCAGAGTCTTGGGCAGCCACACCTTGCGGATGCTGGAATCGGTCTTGGGCTTCTTCAGGATGATCCGGGTGCTGGTGTTGGCAAACAAGGGCGGGAACACATAGTAGACATCCCTATGCCCCAGCATCGCAATGGCCCGCTTGGAGGCCCGCGCCAGCTCCTTGTCGATGTAGACATAGGCATTGTCAGCGGCGATGTCTTCGTCGGAGATGTGGACATTGCTCCAGGTCAGCCCCATGATCTCGCCCATGCGCATGGAACAGGCAAAGGCCAGATTCATTGCCACATAGAGTTTCCCGTCCGTACACTGATCCAGGGCGGTGCGGATCATATCGGCGGTCCAGATGTCACGCTTTTTATGTTCCACCTTGGGCAGGATCACATTGTCGAAGGGGTTCTTGGGGACCAGCTCCCACCGGACCGCCTGCTTGAAGGCGCAGCGGAGGAGCTTGATGATCTTGTCAATGGTGGCGTTGGTCACGAACTCCGTTTTAGCATGGTGATTCTTGGTGTTCACCGCAGGGGTTTTCTGCAAGGTCTGGATGTACTTGTCCACCACACGGGGCGTGATGTCCTGTACTTTCATGTCCCCGATGATGGGGTTGATGTAGTTGGCGATCAGCGAGTTTTGGCTGTCATACATGGAGACGCCCCACCGCTTTTCGCCGTAGAGGGAGACGAAGTCCAGCAGGAACTCCGAGATACTTTGATTGCTGGGCGGGAGAAAAGACCGGGTGGTTTTCTGATTCTCCACCTCCGCCTTGCGCTTCAACGCATCCTGATAGCTGGAGCGCGTCTCCCACTTCTGCTTGGTCTCGCCGTTCTCGTCCACATAGGTGTAGACGATGGAATAGTTTTTCTTTCTTTTGATAATGGATGCCATAACGAACCTTCCTTTCTTGTGTCACAGGTCAAGTGACTCCAGCCAGTGGTCGAACGACCGCTTGGAAATCCGTATGGCGTTGCCAATTCGTACGCTTTTGAAAAGGTCCTCCCGCACAAGGCTATATGCCCGCGCTTGGCTGACACCTAAAATCACGGCAATGTCATTGACCGTGTAGGTGCGGCACTCCAAAGGCCTTTTCTCCGTACCGTTCTGAATCTCTGACACAGCAGCCTCCTTTCCTGTCAGAAACGGCACGCAAAAGGGTGTTCATTCATAACTTCCACCCTCATTGTACCGCGCCGTTTCGGGTTTGTCTGCTGCTAATGAAAAGTTTACGAACTATCCGTAAACAGAAAAGCAGAAGATTTATCTGAAAATAAAAGAGGCAAAAAACGGATGGCTGCTGGCCGCAGCTCCACGGGAATCTCACCCCGGCCCATACTGATGGGTGCGCCGCGCAATGCTTTGAGGGCGTTCAACGCGGGAGTCTCATTATCCTGTCTGTGCATCCTTGCCCACAGGCTGCCACACCTGTTTTGCGGCCTGGTTTTGTCGCTCGCCTGTTTGGTAGGGGTCCCGTCCTGCGGACTTGCAACAGGGTCATGGCGCACCGGCCGACCGGCTCCACACAGACAGATCGTATCCGTCTGCCTTATGCTGCCCAAAGGCTTTCTTTGTCAAGGTGGGGTCAGTCCCCGGCATCGGCAAAGGAGGAAAGGGTAAGCCGCTTGCCTTCTGCCAGGGCTGAAAGGATCAGGCGCGCATCACGGCCCGGATCAGTCGGATTTCCAGACAGCGCTTCATGTGGGTATCCACGCACACATGAGGGGTTCCGTCCTTGTCATAGAGTGTACGGGTACACAGGCGGCTCATATAGTCGTCGTAGTATCGCAGCACTTGCTCCATGGCCTCGCTATCACCGCCGGAGGCCGCATGGATCACCCAAACGGGCGGCAGGTCCTTTCCCTTGTGGATGGGCTCTGTCATCTACCTCAGCCTCCTTTCGGCATCAGCGCCGACAATGCTTTGCGCAGCTCCTGCAGCGCCCTCGTCCGGTGCCGCTGAACGGCGCTCCGGGACATCCCAACGAGATTGCCGATCTTACCGTCTGCCAGGTCCAGGGTGCAGTGCAAAATCAAAATGCTCTGCTCCATCTGTGGCAAAACGGAGAACGCCTCGGCTACAAGCTCATTGTCGATATGTAGATCGTAGCCGTGCGACGAGAACACGATGCTGTCGCTGGGGTAGTCCAGGGTTTGCTTGGCCGTGTAGCCGAACACCCGGTTTGCCTCCCGCTGCAAGGTGGTCAGGTCGTACAGCTTGGGCGGCTTTTCCGTCTTTTTATCCCGCGCCACGGATACACACACGGCCCGCTGCCCGTCACAGGCGTCCCGGATGGCCTGGGCGTCCTCCGGGGAAACAATGCGGTCACTGACCGCCTCGGCTCCCGCCAGCGCCAGCCGCACATGATGATATTTCTCCTTGCGGAACAGGACGATCTTGCTGTCCCGGTCGGCCAGCATCGCCAGGGTGGGCGTCTGCACCCGCCCCACATTCAAGGTGCGGTGATAGAGGACGGAGAATAGACGGCTCGCGTTAATGCCGATAAGCCAGTCCGCCTTTTGGCGGCAAAGCGCCGATTGATACAGCGGGTCATAGTCCGCGCCGGGGCGCAGGTCGGCAAAGCCCTCCCGGATCGCCGCATCCTCCATCGAAGAAATCCAGAGACGGGAGAAAGGCTTGGAACATCCGGCAGCCTCATAGACCAGCCGGAAGATCAGCTCGCCCTCACGCCCCGCGTCGCAGGCGTTGACCAGTTCCGTCACATCAGGGCGTTCCATCAGGGAACGGAGAATGTGGAACTGGTCAGCCTTTTCCTCGGACACCACATAGCGGAAGGGGTCGGGCAGGATGGGAAGGTCCTCATACCGCCACTTCTTATAGCGGTCATCGTAGGCAGCCGCGTCCGCCAGCCCCACCAAATGCCCGATGCACCAGGAAATGAGATACCCATTTCCTTCAAAATAGCCATCGGCCCTGGATGTGACACCCAGGACCGATGCGATACTCTTTGCTACACTCGGTTTTTCACAGATCACCAATTTGCTCAATTCTGGTCCTCCTGTTCTTCCTGTTCAGGAACATCCTCGTTTTCGTATTCCTCGTCCTCGAACTCATAATCGTCCGGGTCGGCGCTGACCTTTGCGCCTTGCTTGGGCTTGATGAACTTGATGTACGCTGCCTGGACACCCCGGAGAGGAAAGCCTATGGGTGGCGGCTTTCTCGCTGATTGTAGAAGAAAAAGCATGAAATTTTTGACTCCTTTCGGGACAGTTTCGGGCATGAAAAAACGCCATAGGTATAGTTCCTACAGCGTTTTTCATGAAATATATCTCTTATGGGGTAAAATTTCAGAAAGGGTAATTACTAACGGACAAATTGGTTATGTAAATAGAGTTGTCCTATTTTTAAATCAAATTGTGGTCTGAATTCTTTCTTATAGTCATTTGCAGGATGCCGTATACAGTGATTATCATCTGTTAATCCTAGTAGTAATTTAGCCTTTTTCCCCACTGCAAATACCTGAGAATCATTAATTTGAAAGATTGTTTTTAGTGCATCTATGTATTTGAGCCCTTCTTCAAGTTCGCTTTGTGTCGGAGTCCGATTAGATGCTCTTTTCCCCTCCTTATACGGATGAAAAGGAAACACATTCCACATTAGTGGAATAATATGATATTCCCGTATTGCCGGCCAAATTATAGAAGCAGACCGCTCTGCTGTATTGCCGATTTTACTGGATCGTTTCCAATCTCCTAGTGCATAGTTATTTTCGGGATACTTCAATTGAATCTCGTCAGTAAATGGAATACCAGTTAACGCACATCCGCGGTAACCTGGAGCTTCGCCAATCAGCATAATATCGACTTTGCTGCCCTTTAAATGTTGTAAATAGTGCAACAAATTATTTTTACATATATCGATACGGTAAGGGTTAGTAATAAGACGGTCTTTGTCGGGAATAGAAGATAAAGAATCAACGAGTTTTTCTATTGTCTGCAAACAAACTCTCCTTTTCTCAGAGTACCTGTCATATTACATTTTAAATTGCAAATCTTTAGAGTACATCTTCTTTAAAATCTTTTTACTGATACTTTCTTTATAAGTTTCTTTCTCATCTCCAATATTAGAAAGATCAACTTCAAAATAACTTGCTTCCGATTTGGGCAACCCAAAACGAATAATTATTTCTCTTTTTTCCGCTCCGTCATCCTTAAGCGAAAATATCATTGTCTTAGCTAAGGTAAAATCTCTTTTTGCGGTATATTGGCCATCTCTAAATGTGGTTTTATATAAAGAATACTGCCGCTCAAAAACACGAGAAATATTTTGCACTACAATTTCTGCTTCCTCAACACTGTCAAGATTAATAGTTTCTTGTATGTTCACTTCTTCACAACAAAACTTCTCGATCTCAAGTGATATGGAGTCTTCTTTTAACCCTGTATATAACTCATTCCATGTTTTTCTTCCCCATTCTTGAAATTCGTCACACAAAAAAAGTAAGCTTGGGAAAGTTGTAATGTGTATATTATATGCGTCGGGGCAAGTATGAGCAGCAATTGCACGAAGAATTTCACGTCTAATATAGAACTGTCTAGCATCTTCATTTTTATATATATAATCGTCATTTAAATTAAAATCAGACTCAAGGAAGTATAAAAGCATTTTGTAAATGATTATAGTGCTGATGATGCCATGCTGAAAACCTTCTAAAGATTTTGCATATTTTAAGTAGTATTTGGGTTGAATTCGTCCCCAAAATTCATTTTCACTCTCGTCAGCTCCATCTAACTTTTCCGAAGCTGTAGTCTTTTTCATTTTTGTACTAATAAATTTTAAAACATATTCATTGATATTATCTTGTGTACCGCTATAGCCAAAATTATTCCAAATGTTGGGACTCGGCACAAACTCTCTCATCATTTTTCGAGTTTTATCAAGAATTTGTTCAGCTTTTTCAAGCGGATAGCCCAAGTCGTGGCAAAGAGCAATTATTGTCCACATACTGATATATTCAAAGAAACCAATCTTGCTTGGCGGTTCAGCGCCCCCATCAAGGGTTAGCTTCTCAATAAATGGTTGATCTTCATTCATTTTTTTAAGCAAACAAAATATACCTAGCATCCAGACTCTAATTGCATGAAAAACATGGTCTCTATAATAAGCACTTGAGCCATACATTAGGCCTTCAAACTCTGTATAACGCTGATGATATTCGTTTAACTTATCAATTCCATATGCCACAATTGCTTTGTTTGGATTACTTTGAAAAGGTTCTCTAGTGTCATAATAGCGCAAACATACAATCGATTTATTTAACAGCAAACGCCACAAATCATCTAATTTTCCTGCTTTTGAATATGAAATAGCAGTATCTCTGTCAGATAAAAGTTTTGCTAATATTCCATCCTTTCCAACAATTTCATCATCCAGGGGATGTGCAAAGTCGTCAGGTAACTGTTGACCTCTCTCCTTGAGCGTATCCTCTAGAACTTTGTATTGTGCTTGTACAGTTTTGCGAATATCACTGCACATCTCATTAATCAATGTTTTATCATTAATTTTGTAACTCATTTCCTATCCTCCCACTCTTTAAGTATTTCTGTACCGGACAGTTTTCGCAATCAACTTTGCAATTCTCATAACTTTCTACAAGCATAACACTTTGTCTCAAGTACTCTGAGTTTGTGTATATATCCTCAATATCTTTTTCTAATATGTTATCAGGCAAAATAAAATTTCCATGCTCATCAAAAAATTTAATGTACTTAAATGCTTCACACCCAAAAACTGAGCCATCAAATTTAATATACAATTTTTCTTTTACAGCATGACAAGGTGGTGTGTTTCCTCCAATTGATAATGGCAACCCAAGTCGTATAGCTTTTCCTTCCGCTTTTAAATCTACTAAACGAGAACACAAATTGCTCAAATCAATATCATCTATCATAATGCTTGGAGCATTTTCGAGGGCGCGACCATGAGGTACTAACTTCAAAAAGTTAACTTGTTCTATTCCCATCTGCTCAGCAAATCGGATCACATCTAAGGCGTCTTCCACATTTTGTCTCATGGGAACAAAATGAATTTCCGTTCGAATTCCGCATTTGATTGCATTGGAGATACTTTCACGTAGCAGGGGAAAATGGCCTTTGCTCTGTGTAATCAAATCATAAGTGTTCTCGTTTGCCGATTGAAGATTAAAAAGCAAAGATCGTAATCCAACTTTTTTCATCTCTGATAGTAACGCAAGAGATAGTGGTTTAGCTTCTCCTGCATCTTTTACAATTCCACAGGAATATATATCAACGATAATATTAGAATCAGATATTTGCTTAACAATCTCAACAATATCAGGGTGTAAAAAAGGCTCCCCACCGGAAAGACATACCCTTTCGACTTTCAGCCGGTGTAAACCCTGAATAACACGGCGCAGTGTATCCAGTTGCAGCATCATCGTGCATTCCTCAGTTGAACAAGAAGAGCAATGGATACAGTGGTTTACACACTTCTGAGTAATCTCGATAGAAACATCTTTTATCATCACTTGCCCTCCTTTGAGCTGCCATCGACCAGTTTCATTTTCTCTAGCATTTCAAGGTATAGTTTATGTGGAAGTATAGCAACATACGGTTCACTATTTTTGATAACGCAGATTGCTGCATTTTTGTCATGTGCTTCTTTGAACACCTTTGCTGATTGCCCCCTATTGAAAATCTGAGCTTTATATGTTTTCAGGTATTCAAAAAGCATGGCAACATCACCTCTTATCTGCAATATGTTTATATTATACTCCAAAAGTAATTACTTTTCAATATTGTTTTTAAATTATAAAAGTAATTACTTTTATAATTATAATTTGAGTTATAAAAAAGTACCACAAGGCATTTGCCTGTGGTACTCTAATTGCTTATTCGATTTCGTTGTCCAACCCCTCCATCTTCAGCCAATCCTCAAAGGACTTCCTGGAGATGCGGATCATGTTGCCGATGCGGATCGTCTTGAACAATCCGGAGTTGGCGAGTTTATAGGCCGAGGCGCGGCCGATACCGAGAATGGCTGCGATGTCATTCACGGTGTATGTTCTGCTTTGGGGCGTCCCTTTTTCGTTGGTGCTCATAAAATGATCCTCCCTGCTAATAGCATTTTGAAATGGCCCCTGGAAGCCCTCTGTCACAAGGGGTTCCTGCTAATACCTTGCTAATACGACATTTGAAAAGGCGTTGTAAGGCAGCATATTTCAGGGGATTTTGTGCAAATTGACCTGCCTCCAGGCAGCACAATTTGCAAAGAAACAACACGGGAAGATATGATATGAACAATTTACGAAATGGTACGCCGTACTCCTAAGCGGTAGGTCGGAGGTTCGAATCCCCTCAGGCGTGCCAAAAACCGCAGCAGACCCCATGCCGGGCCTGCTGCGGTTTTTCTTTGCCCTCTCAGCTCAGAACGTTCCGTTTTTATATTTTTCCTTATGGGCTTCGATGAGCCCCGGGTCATCAAAGTAGTTGATCTTCATGGCGGCCTTGACCTCGTTCAGGGTGACCTGGGCGATAGCCCGGGCCTCGGCGCTGCCCGCTTTGAGAATGTCATAAACCGCCCCAATATCCTTCTCGTATTCCTTCCTTCTGGCCCGAATGGGGGCCAGCTCCTCCTGGATGATGCTGTTTAAAAACTTCTTGATCTTCACGTCTCCCAGGCCGCCTCTCTGATAGTGCTCCTTCAACTCGTCCAGGTTGGCGTACTCCGGCAGATATTCCCCGAAATGTTTGTCCTGGCAGAAGGCGTCCAGATAGGTGAACACCGCGTTGCCCTCAATGTGTCCGGGGTCTGAAACCTTCAGATGGAGGGGGTCGGTGTACATGGCCATGATCTTCTCCCGCACCTCCTCAGGCGAATCCGCCAAAAAGATGCAGTTGCCCAGGGATTTGCTCATTTTTGCTTTGCCGTCCGTTCCCGGCAGCCGCATACAGGCGCTGTTTTCAGGCAGCAGCACCTCCGGTTCCACCAGGGTCTCCTGGTAGATGGAATTGAACTTACGCACGATCTCCCTGGTCTGCTCCAGCATGGGCAGCTGATCCTCACCCACGGGAACGGTGGTGGCCTTGAAGGCGGTGATATCCGCCGCCTGGCTCACCGGGTAGCACAGAAAGCCGGTGGGGATGCTGGCCTCAAAATTCCGCTGCTGGATTTCCGCCTTAACCGTGGGGTTGCGGTAGAGCCGGGCCACGCTGACCAGATTCAGGTAGTAGAAGGTCAGCTCGGTGAGTTGGGGAATCTGGGACTGGATAAACAGGGTGGAGCGGCTGGGGTCCAGGCCCACCGACAGATAGTCCAGCGCCACCTCGATGATGTTCTGACGGACCTTTTCCGGGTTGTCAAAATTGTCGGTCAGGGCCTGGGCGTCGGCGATCATGATGAGGACTTTCTCATATTCCCCTGAATTTTGCAGAGCCACCCGCCGCCTCAGGGAGCCCACATAGTGCCCCAGGTGCAGTCTGCCGGTGGGCCGGTCGCCAGTCAGAATAATTTTGCTCATTTGAAATACGCCTCTTTCTACATTGTTTTGGAGTTCATGGGGTTCCGCCAGGGGCGTGTTTCAAACAAAAGCGCCCTTGACAGACCTATGGTTCTGTCAAGGGCGAATAAAATATCTTATCCGTGGTGCCACCTTGATTCATAAGGATAACCCTTATGCGCTTTACAGGATACCAACATATCCCTGGTAACTGACGTATACCCACACGTCGCAGAATACTCTGTAAGTAATTTCACTTACATTTGACTGCGCCCTCAGCGGTCCATTTGACAACTTGTTTCTTGCCCGGTTCTCAGCAGCCCGGACTCTCTGTAAAGGCATCATTGCCGTTATCTCCGCCTCAACGGTTTCAGGATTCCGTATTCAATTGTATGCATAGGATCATATCCCTAAGCCGGGCTATTGTCAATAGCCTGAAAAGATAAAATAAAAAGCAGCGCAGCGTTTACGGGTTCTGGGACTCCTCTTTCTGACGGCCCATTGCCTCCCGGGTCATCTTCCCATCCTCATAGAGCTGGATCTTATAGTTGAGCCGGTCCAGAGACTGCTGGATCTCCTCCATCCGGGCCAGCAGCAGATCCCGCTGCTCCATCAGCAGGGCCTTGCGGGCTTCCAGGGTGGCGTCCCCCTGGCGGAACAGCTCCACATATTCCACCAGCGCCTCGATCTGGACCCCGGCGGAGCGCATACACTTCATCAGTTCGATCCACTGGCAGGATTCCTGATCGTAGTCCCGGATGCCGCTCTTGTTCCGGGGCACCGGGGGGATCAGGCCGATCCGCTCATAGTAGCGCAGGGTGTCCGCGCTCAGGCCGTACTGCCGGCTGGCTTCCGCAATGGTCAAAGAGATCGCCTCCTGTTCTGTTGCCGGTATTGTAGCACCTGGAGTGGACTCCAAGTCAAGAGATTTTAAAACTTTATGGAAAAAGGGCAAGAAGCGCTTGACATGGAGTGCACTCCAGGTGGTAGCGTAAAGACAAACATCCAACAGGAGGAATCAAGATGGTTTATCGGGACTTTCAGGGAATTAAGCTGTCCGGGCTGGGTATGGGCTGTATGCGCCTGCCGGTGGTGGACGGAAAAGACGACCAGGTGAATCAGGCGGCGGTGGAGGAGATGGTGGCCTGCGCCATGGACAGCGGCGTCAACTACTACGACACCGCCTGGGGCTATCACGGAGGCAACTCGGAACTGGCCATCGGCAAGGCCCTGGCGGCCTATCCCCGGGAGAATTTCTATCTGGCGGACAAATTCCCCGGCTACGACCTGTCCAATATGGACAAGGTGGCGGAGATCTTTGAGGCTCAGCTGAAAAAGTGCCAGGTGGAATACTTTGACTTTTATCTCTTCCACAACGTATGCGAGATGAATATCAACGCATATCTGGACCCCAAGTACGGCATTCTGGACTACCTGCTGGAGCAGAAGAAAAACGGGCGCATCAAGCACCTGGGCTTCTCCTGCCACGGAGCCATGCCGGTGCTCAAGCGCTTTCTGGAGGCCTATGGGCCGCACATGGAGTTCTGTCAGCTCCAGCTGAACTATGTGGACTGGCAATTCCAGGAGGGGAAGGAGAAGGTGGAGTTGCTGGGACAGTACCACATCCCTGTGTGGGTGATGGAGCCCCTGCGGGGCGGGCGGCTGGCCCGGCTCACCCCGGAGGAGGCGGCTCCGCTGAAGGAACTTCGGCCGGAGGAGGGGGTACCGGCCTGGGCCTTCCGCTTCCTCCAGACTATCCCCGGCGTGGTGGTGGTTCTCTCCGGTATGTCCGATCTGGCCCAGACCAGGGACAACCTGGCTACCTTTGCCACTGAGGCCCCCCTCAGCGACAAGGAATGGGAGACGGTGCTGGAGGTGGGTCGGCGTATGACAGCCCCGGAGGCCCTGGCCTGTACCGCCTGCCATTACTGCGTCAGCCACTGCCCTCAGGGGCTGGACATCCCCCATCTGCTGGCCCTGTACAACGAGCACCGCTTCACCGGCGGCGGCTTTATCGCCCCCATGGCCCTGTCTGCGCTGCCTAAGGAGAAACAGCCCAGCGCCTGTGTGGGCTGCCATGGCTGCGAGGCGGTGTGTCCCCAGCAGCTGAAGATTGCCCAGGCTATGGCGGACTTCAGCGCCAAGCTCTGAGCCGGGCAGGGAAGGGGCCGGTATTTTCCCGGGAGAGCAGTCGTTTTTCAGGCTGGTTTCAGGTTGCCACGGTATGATAAAGTAGAAAATGAGGTGACGACCGTGAAGATCCTGATCGTGGAAGACGAACATCTGCTGGCGGAATCCATCGGCGCTCTGCTGGAAAACCAGGGGTTTGAGGTGGAGATGGCCTTTGACGGGGAGACCGGGATGCAGTACGCCGAGCTGGGAGTGTACGATCTGCTCATCCTGGACGTGATGATGCCCGGCCTGGACGGCTACGAGGTGGCCCGGCGGGTACGGGCCCGGCGGCTGGGCGTGCCCATCCTGATGCTCACCGCTAAAAGCGGCCTGGAGGACCGGATCGAGGGGCTCAACGCCGGGGCGGACTACTATCTGACCAAGCCCTTTGATGTGCGGGAACTGCTGGCCTGCATCCACGCCCTGCTCCGCCGACAGGGTCCCCAGGTGGACCAGATGGAGCTGGGCAATACCACCCTGGATCTGTCCTCCGCCCTGCTGCAATGCGGCAGCAAGCGGGTGCGCCTGTCCGCCAAGGAATTTGAAGTGATGCGTTTCTTGTTCCAGGCGGGGGGGCGCAACTGCTCCAAGGAGGCCATCCTGGCCAAGGCCTGGGGCTATGACTCCGACGCGGTGGAAAACCATGTGGAGGTGTACATCGGCTTTTTGCGGAAAAAGCTGGCCAGCATCGGCTCCAACGTATGCATTGAGACCATCCGCAGGATGGGCTACCACCTGGAGGTGGACGGCGATGATTAAGCGGCTGCGGCTCAAGTTTGTGCTCATCAACATGAGCATTGTCTCCATCATGCTGGTGGTGATCCTGGGGCTGGTGTTCTACTTCACCAGCGCCAACCTGGAGCGGGAGAGTATGCGGATGCTGGAGAACATCGCCCTGCAGCCTGTGGGGCTGGGGGTGCCCGGCCAGCCCGGTGAGGACGTGCAGCTGCCCTTCTTCAAGCTGCAGCTGGGGCTGGGAGGGCAGGTGGTGGCCACCGGCGGCGGGTACTACGACCTGTCCGACCAGGCCCTGCTGGACCAGCTCATTGCCCAGACCAGCGCTTCCCCCAAGTCCCTGGGGGTGCTGGAGGAGTATAACCTGCGCTACTACCGCCTGAACACCCCCGCCAACCAGTGCGTGGTCTTTTCCGACATCTCCAGCGAGCGGGCCACCCTGGACGGGCTGTTCAAAACCTGCGTGATCATTGGGTGCGTCAGCTTTTTCGGCTTTCTGTGGGGCAGCATTCTGCTGTCCAAGTGGGCGGTGCGTCCGGTGGAGCGGGCCTGGAAGGGGCAGCGGCAGTTTGTGGCCGACGCCTCCCACGAGCTCAAGACGCCCCTGACCGTGATCATGACCAACGCCCAGATGCTTCAGGACGGGGAGACCGGCGGAGCCGACCAGCGGCGGTTTTTGTCCAGTATCCTCACCATGTCCCGGCAGATGAAGGAGCTCATCGAGCAGATGCTGGAGCTGGCCCGGGGGGACCACGGGGAGACGAAGGGGGTGTTCCAGCCGGTGGAGCTGAGCGGACTGGTGGAGGACACCCTGCTGCCCTTCGAGCCTATCTTCTTTGAGGCGGGCCTCACCCTGGACAGCCAGGTGGAGGAACAGATCACCGTCTCGGGGGACTCTCCTCAGCTGGGCCGGGTGGTGGAGGCCCTGCTGGACAACGCCCGGAAGTATGCCAAACCCGGCGGCAGGGTATGGGTGCGCCTGGAGCGGCGGGGCAGGGGCCGCTGTCTGCTGACGGTGGCCGACCAGGGGGAGCCCATCCCGCCGGACACCCTGGAGCGGCTGTTTGAGCGGTTCTACCGGGCCGACCCGGCCCGCAGCCGGACGGGCAGCTTCGGGCTGGGGCTGTCCATCGCCCGGAGCATTGTGGCCCGGCACCGGGGGAAAATCTGGGCGGAGAGCCGGGAGGGGATCAACTCCTTTTTTGTGGAACTGCCCTGTGTTTGAAAGGGAGCGGCCTGCGGGCCGCTCCCTTTTTGTCGGATTTGGGGTCCTTTCAGCACCGTTTCAGCATGGGCGGCTATAATGGCTCCGATACCAGCGCCGGCGGTGGCCGTGCGCGGCAAGGAGGTCCAATATGATAACCGTGGAACATCTGACCAAATGTTATGGGGATTTCCTGGCGGTGGATGATCTGTCCTTTGAGATCGACGAGGGCCATGTATACGGCTTTCTGGGGCCCAACGGGGCGGGAAAATCCACCACCATGAACATCATGACCGGCTGCCTGTCGGCCACCGGCGGCCACGTCAGGGTGGACGGCTACGATGTGTTTGAAACGCCCAAGGAGGCCAAAAAGCGCATCGGCTACCTGCCCGAGCAGCCGCCCCTCTACCTCAGCGAGACGCCGGAGGAGTACCTGCGCTTTGTGGGCCAGGCCAAGGGCCTGAAGGGACAGGAGCTGGAGGCCCAGATCGCCGGGGTCATGGAGCAGACCAGGATCAGGGAGGTGCGCCGCCGGCCCATCTCCGCCCTGTCCAAGGGCTACCGGCAGCGGGTGGGCATCGCCCAGGCCCTGCTGGGGGACCCCCGGGTCATTATCCTGGACGAACCCACCGTAGGTCTGGACCCCATCCAGATCATTGAGATCCGGGAGCTGATCCGCCAGCTGGGACAGCACCACACCGTCATCCTCAGCTCCCACATCCTGTCGGAGGTCCAGGCCATCTGCGACAAGATCCTCATCATCAACAAGGGAAAGCTCATCGCCTTCGACACGCCGGAGCGCCTGGAGAAGCAGCTGCTGGCCCCCAGTGAGATCACCCTCACCGCTGAGGGGACGGAGGAGATCGTCCGGTCCATCCTGGGAGAGATTTCCCACATCACCAGCCTGGAGACGGTTCCCGACGGGGAGGAGCGCACCACCGTCCGCCTGAAAACCGACCTGGAGGACATTTACGACCTGTCCCGGCAGCTGTTCTTTGCCTTTGCCGGGCAGCAGGTGCCCCTGCTGGAGCTGGCCCTGAAGAAAACCGATCTGGAGGATATCTTCCTGGAGCTCACCGAGCAGCCCGCCGAAGGGCCCACGGAAGAAGAAGAAGGGAAGGAGGAGACCGTATGAGCGCCATTTTCAAGCATGAGCTGCACAACTATTTCCATTCCCTTACCGCCTATGTGTTCGGCGCCTTCCTGCTGGCCTTTGTAGGCATCGGCGCCATGTACTACAACATCCAGGCCGCCATCAGCAACTTTGAGTACGTCCTCAGCTTCGGCAGCCTGGTGTTCGTGGTCATCGTGCCCATCCTCACCATGCGGGTCATCGCCGAGGAGAAGAAGCAAAAGACCGACCAGCTGCTCTACTCCCTGCCCATCACCACCGTCCAGGTGATTTTGGGCAAGTATCTGGCCCTGCTGGTGCTCTATCTCATCCCGCTGGCCATCATCTCCATCTATCCCCTGATTTTTGCCCAGTTTGGCGAGGTCTACCTGCCCACCGCTTACGGCTCCATCTTTGCCTTCTTTGTGCTGGGCGCCGCCCTCATCGCCGTGGGCACCTTCCTGTCCTCCCTCACCGACAACCAGGGCCTGGCCGCCGGTGTGGGCATCGCGGTGATTTTGCTCAACTACTACAGCGTCAGCCTGTCGGAGTACGCCTCCGCCACCGCTCTGGGCTCGGTGATCGCCCTGCTGGTGATCTATGTGCTGCTGGGCCTGCTCATCCGCTATGTAACCCGCAACGGCAGCCTGGCCTACTGGATCGCCTTCGCCCTGTCGGCGGTGACGGTGGCCCTGTTCGTGATCAACAGCCAGGCCTTTGAGGGCCTGCTGCCCAATATCATGAACCAGCTGTCCCTGTTTGAGCGCTTTACCACCTTTGTCAACGGGATCTTCGATGTGAGCGCCATCGTATATTACCTGACAGTGATCGCCTTCTTCCTGTTCCTGTCGGTACAGTCCCTGGAGAAGAGGAGGTATAACTGATGAAACTGCCGGTGCATTTGAATCCAAACGGCGGGAAGGGGCGCAACCGAATCGCCTTCCAGGGCGGCTCCTACGCCCTGGCCATCTCCGCCATCGTGCTGGCCCTGCTGGTGGTGGTCAACGTGCTGGTGTCCATTCTGCCCACCAGCCTGACCCGGTTTGACATCAGCTCGTCTCAGCTGTACTCCATCACCAGCAACACCAAGTCGGTGGTCAACGCCCTGGAGGAGGACGTGACCATCTACTGGATCGTCCAGGCTGACGAGGAGGACCCCATTGTGGAGAACCTGCTGGACAAATACGACAGCCTGTCCGACCACATTTCGGTGGTGAAGAAGAACCCCGATGTCTACCCCACTTTCACCCAGCAGTACACTGACGAGACGGTGGCCAACAACAGCCTGATCGTGGAGTGCGGGGACAAGAGCTGCTATATTTCCTACAGCGACATCTATCTCTATGAGACCGATCTCTACTCCTACGGCTACACCAGCGCCTCCTTCGACGGCGAGGGCGCCATCACCTCCGCCATCGACTATGTGGTCAGCGACGAGCTGCCCCAGCTCTACCTGCTGGAGGGCCACGGAGAGGCGGAGCTGCCCCAGACCTTCCAGGAGCAGCTGGAGAAGGACAACATTGAGACCCAGACCCTCTCCCTGCTGACGGTGGATACCATCCCGGAGGACGCCGACTGCCTGATGATCTACAGCCCCTCCAGCGACCTGTCCCAGGAGGAAGTGGATATGCTCCGGGACTATATGGCCGGCGGCGGCAAGCTGCTGGTGATGGCGGGCCCGGTGGAGGACAGCAGCCTGGATAACCTGTACAGCCTGCTGGAGGACTACGGTGTCACCGCCGCCGAGGGCATTGTGGTGGAGGCCGACCGGGACCACTACGCCTTCCAGATCCCCCTGGCCCTCATGCCCAATATGACGGAGAGCGACATCACCCAGCCCCTCATCGACGAGAACTACTATCCCATCGTGCCGGTGGCTACCGGCCTGACCGTCAGCGGCAGCGCCTCGGGCGCCACGGTCACCGAACTGCTCACCACCTCAGACAGCGCCTTCAGCAAGGTGTCCGGCTATGAGATGACCACCTATGACAAGGAGGAGGGGGACATGGACGGACCCTTTGCCGTAGCGGTATCGGTGGAGCTGGACGACGGCGGCGAGATGGTGTGGTTCTCCTCCTCTCTCTTCCTGGACGATGGGTACAACGCCTACTCCTCCGGGGCTAACGTGAACCTGACCATGAACGCCCTCTCCCAGCTCATCGGCGAGCGGGAGGCCATGTCCATCCGCAGCAAGTCCCTGAATTACAACTACCTGACCATCAACGAGTCCACCGCCTCCCTGCTGAAGGTGACCATGATCGGCGTGTTCCCCCTGATCTATCTGGCCATTGGCATCGGCGTGGTGATCAAGAGAAGGAGGATGCAGCATGAGCCGGTCTAAAAAGCTTCTTTTGCTGCTGGGTGTCCTGGCAGTGGTGTGCGTGGCCACCTTCTGCGTCAGCCTCTACCAGGAGCACAAGGAGCAGATCAAAACCAGTGACCAAATCATTCTGGAAATTCCGGAGGACTCGGTGACCGCCCTGTCCTGGACCTATGAGGACCAGAGCCTGGCCTTCCACAAGGACGAGGTGTGGTACTACGACGAGGACGAGACCTTCCCGGTGAATGAGGACGCCATCAGCGCCCTGCTGGAGGGCTTCCAGTCCTTCGGCGTGTCCTTCATCATCGAGGAGGTGGAGGACTACGGCCAGTACGGCCTGGACGACCCGGTGTGCACCATCCAGCTCACCACCGAGGACGCCAGCTATGAGATCCAGCTGGGCGACTTCAGTACCATGGATTCCCAGCGGTATGTGTCCATCGGGGACGGCAACGTCTATCTGGTGCAGGAGGACCCCCTGGACGCCTTCGACGTGGAGCTGTCCGACCTGATCGCCAACGACAGCCTGCCCTATGTGGATACGGCGGACCAACTTAGCATCCAGGGTGAGGATTCCCTCCAGATCACCTGGCAGGAGGAGGGCGCCAGCTACCGGGAGGAGGACCACTACTTCGTCACGGTGGACGGAGAGGCCCAGCCCCTGGATACCGGCCTGGTGGAGGACTTCCTGTATACCCTGAGTTCTCTGGATCTGACCGAGTATATGACCTACAACGCCGGGGAGGACGACCTGGCCACCTACGGCCTGGACGACCCGGAGCGCACCATTACGCTGGACTACACCACCCAGGATGAGGACGGCAATGAGACCGCCCACACCGTGTCTCTGGCGGTGAGCCGTGCCCCGGCGGAGCGGTGGGACGACACCCAGGCCGACGCCGAAACGGAGACCGGCGAGGAAGAGGAGGTCACCGCCTACGCCCGGGTGGATGATTCCCCCATCATCTACAAGATCACCACCCAGGAATACCGGGCCCTGATGGACGCCTCCTACGACACCCTGCGGCACAAGGAGATCCTGCCCGCCGACCTGGAGAATGTGTCCCGGGTGGACGTGACCCTGGACGGCACCTCCTATACCCTCACCGCCAGCGGCGAGGGGGAGGAGCGGACCTGGTCCTACGGGGAGCAGGAACTGGAGAACAGCGACCTGCCCGATGCCCTCCAGGCCCTGACCGCCGACCGCTTTACCGGGGAGGAGCCCACCGGACAGGAGGAGATCTCCTTTACCCTCCGCCTGTCTCTGGAGGGGGAGCCCACCGTAAGCATCCAGTTCTACCGCTATGACGGCACTTACTGTCTGGCCGTGGTGGACGGCCAGCCCACCGCCCTGGTGACCAGAAGCCAGGTGGTGGACCTGCAGGAGGCAGTGTATGCCGTGGTGCTGGGAGAAAGCTGACCCTGTAAGAAAACTGAAAGAAATGTTCGGAAACTTGTAGGGTGCGGGAAAGAAAAAGCAAAAACATCAAACGCCTTGCTTTGGTACCATATCGGTATCAAAGCAAGGCGTTTTTTGCCTGTTGGGAGGAATCTGCAATGAAAACCATTCTGGTACTTTTCGGCGGCTGCTCCACGGAGTATGCCGTCTCGCTCCAATCGGCCTATGCCGTGGTGAGCCATATGGACCGGGAGGCCTATACGCCCCTGCTGGTGGGCATCACCCGGTCGGGACAGTGGCTGTACTACACCGGCCCTCTGGACCGGATGGAGGCCGACACCTGGCAGCAGGAAAACTGTACCCCCTGCACCCTCTCCCTGGACCGGGGCCGGGGAGCGCTTCTGCTGCTGGACGGTACCGGAACGCGGCTTCATTTTGACGGGGCCTTCCCGGTGCTCCACGGGAAAAACGGGGAGGACGGCACCCTCCAGGGCCTGCTGGAGCTGGCGGGTGTGCCGGTGATCGGCTGCGGCACCCTGTCCAGCGCCCTGTGCATGGACAAGGACCGGGCCCACAAGCTGGCCGCCCTGGCGGGGGTGAAGGTCCCCCGGGGGACGGTGGTGGACCGGAGCTGGCGGGAGGACGACCTCCAGGGAGCGGCCCGGGACCTGGGCTATCCCCTGTTCGTCAAGCCGGTGCGGGCCGGTTCCTCCTTTGGCATCACCCGGGTGACCGGGCCGGAGGCCCTGGTGGGGGCGGTAAAGGAGGCCCTGAAGCACGACCGGGAGGCCCTGCTGGAGGAGGCGGTGCCCGGCTTTGAGGTGGGGTGCGCCGTGCTGGGCAACGAGGAGCTTACGGTGGGGCTGGTGGATGAGATCCAGCTGTCCCAGGGCTTCTTCGACTACGAGGAGAAGTACACCCTTAAGACCTCCGTCATCCACTGTCCCGCCCGCATCAGGCCGGAGCAGGCGGCGGCCATCCAGGCGGCGGCCAAAACCATCTATCGGGCGCTGGACTGCCGGGTGTTTGCCCGGGTGGACCTGTTCCTCACCCCGGAGGGGGAGATCTACTTCAACGAGGTCAACACCATCCCCGGCTTTACCGCCCACAGCCGCTACCCCAATATGATGAAGGGGATCGGCCTGGACTTTTCCGCCCTGGTGAGCCGCCTCATTGCCCTGGGGCTGGAGCCGTGAGGGGGGAGGGGACGGTCCGGGACCTGACCGCCACCGGACCGCTGATTTTGGTCAACGCCGCCCATCCTTTGAGAACTCTGGCCAATCCGGAGCTGGCGGAACTGGAGGGCGGGGTACTGCTGGAGCGCCGGGCGGCGGCGGCCCTGAGGGCCTGCCTCCGGGCGATAGGGGGGACGTCGGGTATCCTCCCCGTGTCCGGCTGGCGCAGCCGGGCGGAGCAGCAGGCCATCTGGGACGACACCCTGGCCAAAGAGGGGCTGGCTTTTACCCAAAGCTATGTGGCCATGCCCGGTTGCAGTGAGCACCAGACTGGTCTGGCCATCGACCTGGGCCGGCGGCAAGAGAACGTGGACTTCATCCGCCCCTACTTTCCCGACCAGGGAGTGTGCCGGGCCTTCCGGCTGGCGGCCCCCCGGTACGGCTTTGTGCTGCGCTATCCCGCCGGGCGGGAAAACGTCACAGGCATCGCCCATGAGCCCTGGCACTTCCGCTATGTGGGCCCCATCCACGGGGAGATCATGGCCCGGCTGGACCTTACCCTGGAGGAGTATCTGGAGGAGCTGCGGAGCCATCCCGCCGGTGGGGCCCCCTTCCGTTTTTCCACGGCGGAGTGGGAGTGCGCGCTTACCTACCTCCCCGGCGGGGTGGGAGAGCCCTTCCGGCTGGCGGGCCAGCAGGGGCTGCTGTGCTCCGGCGACAACTGCGGGGGCGTGGTGGCTGCCTCCTGGCGGAGCACAGGGGGGTGAGGACATGGGAAAGGACAGGCTGATCGACCGGTCCAGAGGGGACGGCCTGGGCTGGTTCTGGCGGCTGTACCGGCTGCGGCGGAACACAAAGCGCCGGCTGGTGCGGAGCCTGTGTACCTACCTGATGTGCCGCAGCGCCCACCGCCACGGGGGCTATGTGGGGCCGGGGGCGGAGTTTGCGTCCCAACCGGTCCTCCCCCACGGCCTCCACGGGGTCTTTATCTCCCGCTACGCGGTGGTGGGGGCAAGGTGCAAAATCTATCAGAATGTGACCATCGGCGAGGTGGACGGAAAGGCTCCGACGATCGGCCCGGACTGCCTCATCGGCGCCGGGGCGGTGCTGGTGGGAGACATCCGGGTGGGGCGGGGTGTCCGCGTCGGTGCGGGGGCGGTGGTCTGTCGGGATATCCCCGACGGCAGCACCGTGGTGGCCCCGCCGCCCCGGATCTTGGACAGGAAGCAGAGGGTATGAAGTACGAGGAAGCGCGCACCGCCCGGGCCTGGCGGGAGGTGGACCTGGAGGCTGTGGTCCACAACGCCGCCTGGCTCCAGGGGCGGATGGGCCCCGGCTGCCGGCTGATGGCGGTGGTCAAGGCGGACGCCTACGGCCACGGGGCCGGGCCGGTGGCCCGATACCTGGAGGAGCAGGGGGTAAAGGCCTTCGCGGTGGCCTGCCTGTCGGAGGGGATCAGCCTGCGGCGGCAGGGAGTAGGGGGCCTGATCCTGGTACTGGGCTACACACCGCCGGAGGAGGCAGAGGAACTGGCCCGGTGGGGGCTGACCCAGTGTGTGGCTGACGAGGCCCACGGCAGAGCCCTGTCGGCGGCGGGGGCGCCCCTGGAGGTCCACCTGGCCCTGGACACCGGGATGCACCGGCTGGGCATCCCGGCGGAGGACCATGGGGCCATTGCCCGCACCCGGGCCCTGCCCAACCTCAAGTTCACCGGCACCTTTTCCCACCTGTGCGTGTCGGACAGCGCCAGGCCGGAGGACCTGGCCTTCACCCAGGCCCAGCTGGACCGGTTTTACGGGGCTGTGGCCCGGATGGCCGCCGCCGGGCTGGACCCGGGGGCAGTCCACATCCAGGCCAGCTACGGTATCCTGAATTTGCCGCACCAGCCCTGCGCCTGGGCCCGGGCGGGCATCGCCCTGTACGGCGTGTACAGCAGGGAGGAGGACCGGCCAAATTCCGACGTTCTGCGTCCCGCCCTGTCCCTGCGGACCAGGGTGGCCGCCCTGCGTACCGTGCCCGCCGGGGAGGGGGCCGGGTACGGCCTGGCCTTCCGGGCCAGGGGGGATACCAAGCTGGCGGTGGTCACCGTGGGCTACGCCGACGGCCTGCCCCGGATGCTGGCTCAGGCGGGCGGGGAAGTGCTGGTCCGGGGGGTGCGCTGCCCCATGGCGGGGCGGATGTGCATGGACCAGCTGCTGGTGGACGTGACCGGCGTACCCCAGACCGCTCCCGGCGACGTGGTTACCCTCATCGGCCGGGACGGCGGGGCGGAGATCCGGGCGGAGGAGGTGGCCGCCCGGTGCGGCACCATCACCAACGAGCTGCTCTCCCGGCTGGGCAGCCGCCTGCCCATCCGATATTGTCCATAAAAAATACCCTCTGCCCTGGGCAGAGGGTATTTTTGCAGTTACAGGAAGAACTCCGGCTGACGGGGGACGCCTGCCTTTTCCGTCAGCATGGCGGTGGTGGCCTGGAGGGCAGGGGCGGGGATGGTCCGGGCCCCACGGGGGCAGAGGGAGACGCAGTGCATACAGGTGATGCACCGCTCCGGGTCGGTCTCCTTGGGGCTGCCCGCCGGAATGGCGCCCACCGGACAGCGGGAGGCGCACAGGCCGCAGGAGATGCAGCTCTCCCCGGCGGCGGGGTGGAAGGGGACCCCCTTCCAGTCCTTGTAGGGGGTGTTTCCCGGCACAGTTACCGGGGCAAGGGGATCGGGTCCGGCCAGCTTGTCCAGCACCGCCCGGCCGAAGCTGGCGGCGGCTTCCAGATCGGCCTGATCCGGACGGCCCTGGGCAATGGTGGGGGCGATGGAGTGCTGGGCCACAAAGGCTGCCGCTCCGATCACCTGAAAGCCGCCCGCCTTCAGGGCGTCGGACAGCTCCAGCAGGGCGTCCTCATAGTCCCGGTTGCCGTACACCGCCACGGCCACCGCGGGGCCGCTGCCGCTGAGGGCGGCCAGCCGCTCCAGGGCCACGGCGGGAATACGCCCGCCGAACACCGGCACGGCGGCCAGCAGCACGGTGTTGCCCGCCACCGGCGTGGACGGCGCGGGGACGGCCAGATCCACCACATGGCCCTGGCCTCCGGTAATGGCCTTGGCGATGGCGGTGGTGCCGCCGGTGGGGCTGAACACGGCAGAAATCCAATGAAGGTCATTCATGATGGGACTCCTCCTCTTTTTTTGCAATAAACTCCTGGGAGAATTTAGCCAGCATATCCTTGGGCAGCACCGAGTCCTCCCGGCTGAGCAGGAACTTCTTGATAATGAAGATCAGGGCCACTGCCGCCACCCCCAGCAGGGTATCCATGGAACTGGAGTGGCTTACCACCAGCTGACGGGCGATGGCAAAGAGCAGCACATCGGTGACCGCCCGGGGGGTGTGGAGAATGAGCATCTTCACAAACTCCAGGCATACCACGATGTTCATGGTATTGGCCAAAAACTCGTCCAGGCTGAATTGCCCCAGGGCCAGATAGTCCAGGGAGTCCTTTCCCGTCAGCACCATCTGTACCACGGTGACCACCAGAATAAACAGGGCAATGATCAGTTCCAGAACCCAGGCGGTTTTCAGAAGGAATTTTACGACGGTTCCTTTCATGGAGGACGCTCCTTTCCGGTGTGCCTTCTGTACAAATTATAACGGATGGGCCATGCGCCGTCAACGCCGGGAGGTATAGGATGGAATAATTCGGGAATTCTATCAAAATGAGATTGACTTGCCGGTCAAACTGTGCTATGATGGCCGCAGTTGAAAAGGGAGTAGTTTAAAGCCATACTGTCAACACCACGGCCGATGAGGCCTGGCGGTATGCACCCCATGGGTAACAAGACTTTTCGACAACTGCCGTGCTATGCCCGGCGGTTGGCGGAGAGTCTTTTTTTATTTGCTCTTCGCCGAAAGTAAACTGTAAGGGAATGAAAGGTATGACAGAGGCTTATTACCGGAAAACCGCCCAGCAGGCGCTGGAGGCCCAGCAAGCCGGGATGTCCGGCCTCAGCGATCAGGAGGCCGGCCGGCGGCGGGAACAGTACGGCCCCAACAAGCTGTCCGAAGGGAAAAAGAAGAGCGCCATCCAGGTCTTTGCCGAGCAATTCAAGGACCTGCTGGTCATCATCCTCATCATCGCGGCCATCATCTCCGCGGTGTCGGAGAACGTGGAGAGCACCATCGTCATCTTTGCTGTGCTCATCCTCAACGCCATTCTGGGCACCGTCCAGTATCTGAAGGCGGAAAAATCACTGGAGAGTCTGAAGGCCATGTCCTCCCCCACCGCCAAGGTACTGCGGGGAGGCGTGCGGGTGGAGATCCCCTCCGCCGACGTGGTGCCCGGCGACATCGTGCTGCTGGAGGCCGGCGACATGGTGGTGGCCGACGGCCGCGTGCTGGAGAACTTCTCCCTCAAGGTCAATGAGTCCTCCCTCACCGGTGAGAGTGAGGGCGTGGACAAGACCGCCGACGTGATTGACGCCGGCCAGGTGGCCCTGGGCGACCAGAAGAACATGGTGTTCTCCGGCTCCCTGGTGACCTACGGCCGTGCCACCGTGCTGGTCACCGGCACCGGCATGAACACCGAGTTGGGCAAGATCGCCGCCCTGATGAACCAGACCCAGCAGCGCAAGACCCCCCTGCAGCAGAGCCTGGACAATTTCTCCGCCAAGCTGGCCATCGTCATCATGGCCATCTGCGCTGTGGTGTTTGCCCTGTCCATCTTCCGCACCCACATGGGAGTGCTGGACTCCCTCATGTTCGCCGTGGCCCTGGCGGTGGCCGCCATCCCCGAGGCCCTCAGCTCCATCGTCACCATCGTGCTGGCTATGGGTACCCAGAAGATGGCCAGGCAGAACGCCATCATCA
The DNA here is from genome assembly GCF_002159385.1 of Flavonifractor sp. An52. Taxonomy (NCBI): domain Bacteria; kingdom Bacillati; phylum Bacillota; class Clostridia; order Eubacteriales; family Oscillospiraceae; genus Flavonifractor; species Flavonifractor sp. An52. Next base: position 12,867 of record NZ_NFIB01000023.1, on the reverse strand, counting down.
AGGACCTGAAGGCGGTGGAGAGCCTGGGCTCCGTGTCCGTGATCTGCTCGGATAAGACGGGCACTCTGACCCAGAATAAGATGACTCCCCAGAAGGTGTATGCCGACGGTTCCCTGCTGGAGGGCGACGACCTGGAGCTGGTCAACGACGTGCAGCGGCTGCTCCTCAAGGCAGCCCTGCTGGCCAGCGACGCTACCAACAACGCCGAGACCGGCACCTCCATCGGCGACCCCACCGAGGTAGCCCTGGTGATGCTGGGCGAGAAGTTCGGCATCGACGAGGAGGTTTACCGGTCCCAGCATCCCCGTCTGGGCGAGCTGGCCTTTGACTCCGACCGTAAGCTGATGAGCACCCTCCACGACATCGACGGGACCCCCACCATGTTCACCAAGGGCGCTATCGACGTATTGCTGGACCGGTCCAAGTGGCTCCTCACCCGGCAGGGCAGAGTGGAGATGACCCCCGAGCGCAAGGAGGAGATTGCCCGGGTCAATATGGAGCTGTCCATGGAGGGCCTGCGGGTGCTGGCCTTTGCCTACCGGGAGGTGGACGCGGTCCGGCCCCTCACCCTGGAGGACGAGAACGATTTTACCTTTATCGGCCTCATCTCCATGATCGACCCGCCCCGGCCCGAGGCCATCCAGGCGGTGGCCGACGCCAAGCGGGGCGGCATCCGCACCATCATGATCACCGGCGACCACAAGGTTACCGCCTCCGCCATCGCCCGCCAGCTGGGCATCTTCCAGGACGGGGATGAGGCGGTGTCCGGCCTGGAGCTGGACCAGATGAGCGACGCCGACCTGGATGAGCGGCTGGCCAAGATTTCGGTCTACGCCCGGGTGTCCCCCGAGCACAAGATCCGCATCGTCAACGCCTGGCAGCGCCGGGGCAACATCGTGTCCATGACCGGCGACGGCGTCAATGACGCCCCCGCCCTGAAGAAGGCGGACATCGGTGTGGCCATGGGCATCACCGGCACCGAGGTGTCCAAGGACGCCGCCTCCATGATCCTGGCCGATGATAACTTCGCCACCATTGTCCGGGCGGTGGTCAACGGCCGCAGCGTGTACACCAACATCAAAAACGCCATCCAGTTCCTGCTCAGCGGCAACACCGCCGGCATCTTCTGTGTGCTGTACGCCTCCCTGATGGGGCTGCCGGTGCCCTTCCAGCCGGTGCATCTGCTGTTTATCAACCTGCTCACAGACTCCCTGCCCGCCATTGCCATCGGCATGGAGCCCGCCCGCAAGGGCCTGCTGGACCAGAAGCCCAGAGATCCCAAGGAGCCCATCCTGAACAAGCCCCTGCTCTCCCGCATCGGTGGACAGGGCCTGCTCATCGCCATTGTCACCATGATCGCCTTCTACCTGGGCTACCAGAACGGGGACGCGGCGCTGGCTTCCACCATGGCCTTCTCCACCCTCACCCTGGCCCGGCTGTTCCACGGCTTCAACTGCCGGGGCGCCGAGTCCATCTTCCGGCTGAAGTTTGGCACCAACAAGGCCTCCATCGCCGCCTTCTTTGCCGGCGTGGTGCTGCTGGCTCTGGTGCTCTTCACCCCCGGCCTCACCAGCCTCTTTATGGTCTCTCCCGCCTTCGGCCTGATGAATCTGGGCGAGATGGTGGGCCTGGCCTTCCTGCCTACTCTGGTGATCCAGATCGTCAAGGTCATCGCCGACCTGAAAAAGGGCAAGGACTAATTGCAAAAAAAGGCGCGCCCGCAGGGCGCGCCTTTTTCACGCATAAAACCGGGGCGCGGTGGAAACACCGCGCCCCTTACAGGATCGGAGTTCGTTTGATTCCACTCCTTTCGCCTTTCGCCAGAGGGTGAGCTCACCCGGCACCGGCTTAAAAGGAGATGCAAGAACCAGCGGTCATCCGGTCCAACATCAGTATGCCCCGATGGCGGCCTGAAATACAGGAAAAAAACGGTATAGAACCGGACATAATTGCCCAAACTGGACATAGGATAAAACCGGAAAGCCCGGAGCAAGGAGGAGGATCGTATGCCGGAAGCCACCAAGCGCTTCAGCCTGCGCCGACGGGAGAGCGAGCGGGAGGGGACCCGCCGGGTCCTGCTGGAGGGACTGAGCCAGACCAGGGCCCTCATTGCCCAGGCCTATCAGGGCTTCAACGACGCCTGTGACCCGGATCTCATCGAATCCTATGTCTTTGAGATCAACGCCCTTCAGTCCCGGTACACCTACCTGCTGCGCCAGGTCAAGGAACTGGAGGGCGGGCAGACCGTCCGCACCGGATAAGAGGGGTCCGCCCCGCCGCCAAGGTTCTGGCGCACAGAAAGGAGGTGGCGGCGGTGGAACCGCTGCTCAACGCCCTGCCATGGGTGGCGGGAGGACTGTTTCTGGTGCTGCTGCTGGCAGTGCTGCGTAAGCCCCTGAGCTGGCTGGGCCGTCTGGCGGCCCGGACAGGAGTAGGGCTGGGAGCGCTGTGGGTTTTGCGCTGGGCCGGGGGCATTCTGGGCCTCCAGCTGGGGGTCAACCTGACCAACGCCCTGGTACTGGGGCTTCTGGGGCTGCCGGGGTTCGGCCTGCTGGCGGCCCTGGAGTGGATGCTGGCTGTGTAAGAAAAGGACGCCGCCCGGAGGTGCGGCGTCCTTTTTGCGGAATTATTTATAAATGGGTCCTTTTGTGTTCATAGTTTTTTAAAATTCGTATCGTAAAATAAATAATACTCGATTATAAGGAGTGGACCCATTTGAAAAGACGACTTGCGGCGCTCACCTGCGCCCTGACTTTATGCGCCGGTCTGGCGCTGCCCGCCTCCGCGGCGAATTTTACCGACGTGCCCGCCGGAGCCTGGTATGAATCGGCGGTGAAGGAGTCGGTGGAACAGGGGTGGATGACCGGTGTGTCCGATACCCTGTTTTCTCCCAACGCCACGGTGACCCGCTCTACCGTAGCCATGGTGCTGTGGCGGATGGAGGGGGAGCCCACCCCGGTGTGGCGGGGCCATTTCCCCGATGTGCAGATCAATAGCTGGTACGGCATCGCCGCCGACTGGGCCTGTGAGGCCCGCATCATCAACGGCACCGACAAGGGCACCTTCAGCGACGGCGTGGTGACCCGGCAGGAGCTGGCGGTGATGCTCAGCCGCTATGACACATATAAGGGCCGTACGATGGCGGAGGGCTCCCTGAACCTCTACAGCGACGCCAACCAGGTGGCCTCCTGGGCAAAGGAGGGTATGTCCCATGCCATCGGTATGGGCTGGATGGAGGGAGACGGCGGCAAGCTCTCCCCCAAGAGCACCACCACCCGAGCCCAGCTGGCGGTGATTTTACAGCGGATGAATACCCAGGCCATGGGCTGACCGGCCCCTTACGGCACGGGCAAGAGAAAGGAGAACGCCCAACATGGAGCAAAGCAGTCTGTTCATATCCTATCTGCGGGTGACCCAGCATATGTCCCAGCAGTTTCGCAGCCACTTCGGCCGGCTGGACCTGACCTTCCCCCAGGCCATGGTACTTACTGTACTGGGGGAGGACGGGCCGGTGCCCATCAGCACCCTGGCCGAGCGCACCGGCAGCGCCAACAGCACGGTGTCCGGCATTGTGGACCGGCTGGAGAAGCTGGGGCTGGCCAAGCGCCAGCGCAGCGAGACCGACCGCCGGGTGATCTACGTCAGCGCCACCGAGAAGTACGCCGCCCTGCGGGACAAGGCGGTCACCGATGTGAACAGCTACTTTACCGCCCTGATGGGGAATATGCCGGAGGAGGACCGGAAACTGGTGGCCGCCGCCCTTCAGAAGCTGGACGAGGCGTTGAGCCAGGTGGAGGAAAAGGGAAAATGATCCCTGAGCTGAGAGGAAAGAGTGAGGTGTCCTGCCGTGAGGCGGAATGGTTATGAATCTTACCATGGGCGCAGCCGTGGCCGCACCGCGTTAAAGGTGCTCATCGGCGTTTTGCTGGTGCTTCTGGTGCTGTCGGTGGCGGCGCTGTTTTTCCTGGAGCCGTATATTCACTACTCGGCCGATGGAGTCCGGGTGGAGCTGCCCTTCTTCGGCGGCGGCGAGACGGAGACCGAGCCTGACCCGCCGGCCGGCACCGTTCCCATTCAGATCACCACGCCGGAGCCCACCCCCTCCCCCACGCCGGAGCCGGAGGTGGATTTCCGGGGCGTGCAGCTGCCTGCCGCCGCCCTTACCGACGGTACTGCCCAGACCCAGCTGGAGGCCAACCGCGGCACCGCCGCCATCTTCTCCATGAAGGAGGCGGACGGCACCCTGGGTTATCAGTCCCAGACCACTTTGGGCACCTCCTCCGATCAGGAGGGCATCAATGAGGCCATCCAGACCCTCAACGGAGGGGAGCTGTACACCGTGGCCCGGATCTCCTGTTTCCGGGACAACGCCCTGCCCTGGAACGACCGGGCCCTGGGCATCCACAGCAATTCGGGCAACTGGCGGGACGACGAGAGCGTCCGCTGGAGCAGCCCGGCAGTGGAATCGGTGCGGACCTATGTGGCTCAGGTATGCGGCGAACTGGCCGGGCTGGGCTTTGACGAGCTGCTGCTGGACAACTGCGGCTATCCCACCCGGGGCACCGTCAGCTATATCAAGAGCGACAGCAACTACGATCCCAACACCCTGACCCAGACCATGGAGGCCTTCTTCCAGACGCTGGACCAGACGTTGGCCCAATATCCTGATATAAAGGTATCGGTGGTGACCAGCCTGACGGTGCTGGGCGGCGGCTCCGACGGCAGCGGCCTCACCCTGGACCTGCTCAAGCAGTATGCCGACCGGGTCTATGTCCAGGTGCCCGAGGGAGAGACGGTTCCCACCGTCGAGGGGCTGGAGATTGTGCCCATTGTGACCCAGGGGACGGATACCGGCAGCTGGGCCCTGCTGAGCTGACAAAAAAGCTGCAAAAAAGTTGAAAAATGCTTGACTTTTAAAGATTGCATTGATATACTACTAGAGCCGCTTTGAATGGGAACCCAAGTGACCGACGTGACTGATGTGACGTCACGCTTCGGCCCTCCCCCGACAGCGAGCCCGTAATGAAGGAGTTGAAAACGTAATGCACGCAATCATCGAGACCGGCGGTAAGCAGTATAAGGTGGCTGAGGGCGATACCCTCTTCATCGAGAAGCTGCCCAACGAGGCTGGCGACAACGTGACCTTTGACAAGGTTCTGGCTGTCATCGACGGCGAGAAGATCACCGTGGGCACTCCCGTGGTGGAGGGCGCCAAGGTGGCCGCTTCCGTGGTGAAGAACGGCAAGGGCAAGAAGATCCTGGTCTTCAAGTACAAGCCCAAGAAGGGTTACCGCAAGCGTCAGGGCCATCGTCAGCCCTACACCAAGGTGACCATCGGCGCCATCTCCCTGTAAGATGACTACCGTCTCTTTTCACATGGAGGGGGACCGCATCGTGGGCTTCACTGTGAAGGGCCACAGCGGTTACGCCGAGGCGGGGAGCGACATCGTATGCGCCGCCGTCACCAGTGCCGTCCGCCTGACCGAGTGCGCCGTCAACGACGTGCTGGGCCTGGGGGCGACCGTAAAGGTGAAGGAGCATGACGCATCCATCTCCCTGCGCATCCCCGGCGGGCTGAGCCAGACCAGCGAGAGCACCTGTCAGACCCTTCTGACTGCCCTTATGGTCCACTTTACCAGTCTGCACGAGGAGTATCCCGAAAATATTCTCGTACTGGAGGAGGACTGACCTCTCCGTACGGCGACTTTTTAACACACAAGTTTGGAGGTGTGACACCATGCTGAACATCGGTCTTCAGTTCTTCGCCCATAAAAAGGGCGTGGGCTCCACCCGTAACGGCCGCGATTCCGAGGCCAAGCGTCTGGGCGTGAAGCGGGGCGACGGTCAGTTCGTTCTGGCCGGCAACATCCTGGTCCGCCAGCGGGGCACCCATATCCATCCCGGCGTCAACGTGGGCAAGGGCAGCGACGACACCCTGTTCGCCCTCAAGAGCGGCCGCGTGAAGTTTGAGCGCCTGGGCAAGGACCGCAAGCAGGTCTCTATCGTAACGCTGGAGCAGTAAACTGCGGGGCAGTTTACTGCCCACGGCAGCGCCGTGTAGTACGCCGTATGACGGCGAACACCAGCGTTGCGACAACACGCCCCACAGGCGACGCCTGTAGGAAAGGCGATGCCTTTCCGCCAAAGCAAAGCTTTGGCCAGGCGTGTTATCGCGGAGATCGCCCAGTAATTATGGGTATCATAAGCCTCGGACGGGAACCCGTTCGAGGCTTTTCTATTGGTAAGATGATGGCTGAAAGGCCAGACGAAGGAGGTTTTTATGGCAGCACCCTTTGTAGATACCGCCCGCATCACCGTCAAGGCGGGCAACGGCGGCAACGGCGCGGTGGCCTTCCACCGGGAGAAGTACGTGGCCGCCGGCGGCCCCGACGGCGGCGACGGCGGCCGGGGGGGCAACGTGATCCTGGAGATCAACCCCCATATGTCCACCCTGATGGACTTCCGCTACAAGCGCAAGTATGTGGCGGGCAACGGCATGGACGGCCAGGGCAAGCGCTGCTCCGGCAAGGACGGGGAGGACCTGGTCATCAAGGTGCCCCGGGGCACCGTGGTCCGGGATGCCGAGACCAATGAGATCATCTGCGATATGTCGGAGACCGACCGCTTCGTGCTGGCCAGGGGCGGCAACGGCGGCTGGGGCAACAAGCACTTTGCCACCCCCACCCGTCAGGTGCCCCGCTTCGCCAAGGCGGGCCTGCCCGGTCAGGACCGGCAGGTCATCCTGGAGCTGAAGCTGCTGGCCGACGTGGGCCTGGTGGGCTTCCCCAACGTGGGCAAGTCCACCCTCCTCTCCGTGGTGTCCAAGGCCCGGCCCAAGATCGCCAACTACCACTTTACCACCCTCTTCCCCAACCTGGGCGTGGTCTATGTGGACGAGGGCGTGTCCTTCGTGCTGGCCGACATCCCCGGCATCATCGAGGGCGCCTCCGACGGCGCCGGTCTGGGCCACGACTTTTTGCGGCACATCGACCGCTGCCGGCTGCTCATCCACGTGGTGGATGTGTCCGGCTGCGAGGGCCGTGACCCGGTGGAGGATTTTAAGGCCATCCAGGAGGAGCTGAAACAGTACGGCCCCGATCTGGCCTCCCGGCCCATGATCGTGGCGGGCAACAAGGTGGATATCGCCAACCACCGCACCGGTCTGGAGGCCCTGAAGGCCTATGTGGAGGGGCTGGGTATGCCCTTCTATGAGATCTCCGCCGCCGCCCAGCTGGGCACCCGGGAGCTGATGTTTGCCGCCGCCCGGGAGCTGGAGCACCTGCCCCCCATTACGGTGTACGAGCCCACCTATGTGGAGCGGCCCCCGGAGGTGGATACCTCCGAGCCCCTCAACATCATCCACGAGGACGATACCTGGATCGTGGAGGGCCCCTGGCTTCAGCGGCTCATGGCCAACGTCAACTTCGGCGACTACGAGTCCCGCAACTGGTTCGACAAGATGCTCCGTCAGTCCGGCCTCTTCGACCGGCTGGAGGAGATGGGCATCAAGGATGGGGATATCGTGTCCCTGTACAACCTGGAGTTCGAGTACCAGCGCTGAACAAAATACCGGGCTGCCGAAACGGCAGCCCGGTATCTTTGCTTATCTCAGGAAAAAGAACCAGTACACCCACCCGCCCAGGGCGGCCTGGGCCACGAGGATGGCGGGTAGGCCCCACTTGAAGTACCAGTGGCGGGTCTTATGGTGGAAGGCGTACATACCCAGAATGGCTCCGGGGGAGCCACCCACCAGGGCGATGAGGAAAAAGGCCTTTTCCGGTACCCGCCAGCGGTGCTTTTTAGCCTTCCGTTTGTCCACACCCATGAGGATAAAGTCCAGGATGCTCCAGAAGAGTATCCACAGCGCGATCCACTTCAGCATGAGGCAAACTCCTCTCCGGCGCCCAGGGCGGACACGAAGCCGCCCCGGGTCTTGGTGGTGTCGTACCACAGGTGCAGGTCCATAGTGAAGGCCTCGCCGTTGTCCACAATGGAGGCGGTGTCGCCGTCCAGCCCAATGAGGGTCACCCAGTGCCACCGGTGGAGCTGTTTGACCTTGCCGTTGTCCAGGTTGAGAAAGGCCACCGGACAGTCCGCCTCCAGACTGGCGGTCACAAAGGAACGCAGCTGTTCCCAGGGGGGGCGCTTGGTGCGGGGGGTGGGGAAGGCAAAGAGGGAGGGGGCCAGAGGTACCCCCACGGCTTTGCCGTAGTCCGTCATGCCCTCCACCATGTACTCCGGCCGGTTGAGGCCGTGGCTCCGGGGGGTGATATACTCCCACACCCGGCACATATGCTCCAGAAAGCCCGCCCGGTCTGTCCCCATTTTGGCTCGCAATGGGGAAAACTCGGGCCGCTGCTGGGCAAGATAGTGGAAGATGAGGGCGGCGGTGTTGGGGCCGCACCCCGCCCGCTGCTGCCAGAGATCGGGGAACCAGTCCTGATCCGCCCCGTGGGTCACGGTGCCGTCGGGGCCGGTCAGATCCAGCCGCTCCGGGTGAAGAATGAATGTGGGCATCCGCCCACCCCCCTTTTTGTAATGGTTATGACCAGTATAGCATTCCTGTCAAGGCGGCGGCAGTTGCCAGGGGAGAAAAACTGTGTTATCCTGTAGAGAACAACAGGAGGAAGGATATGACCAAGACCGAACTGCTGAATAAGCTGGCCCGGGACGGGGAGGAGCGGCTGCTGCTGGCCCGGGCTATGGATAAGTTGGAGCTGGCCCGTACCCGGTCGGTGCCCGGCCATACCGGCTTTTTATCCCCACAGGAGCGGGCCAGTGTGGAAAACCTGCTCAATGCCTGCGGCCATCCCCGGCACCTGTTCTACGGCGGGTTTGAGGGGGCGGAGCGGACGGTGTGCGCCTTCCTCCCCGACTGGCAGGAGGAGGACGTATGGCTGGACAGCGACTGCCCCATCAAGGCCGTCCGCTGCACCTGGTCCAATGGTACTCTAAGCCACCGGGATTTTCTGGGTTCCATTCTGGGCCTGGGGCTGGACCGGGAGAAGATCGGGGACCTGCTGGTGGGGGACGGGGAGTGCCACATCCTGGCCCTGGAGGACGTGGCCGACTTTCTGGCCATGAATCTGGACCAGGCCGGGCGGGTGCGCCTCAAGACAACCCCCATGGAGCTGGCCGACCTGAAGCCCCCCGAGGTGAAGGTGAAGCCCATCCGGGACACCGTCAGTTCCCTGCGGCTGGACGCGGTGGCCGCCTCCGGATTTTCCCTGTCCCGGGGCAAGGCGGCCGATCTCATTGCCTCGGGAAAGTTCCAGCTCAACCACCGGGAGTGCCTCAAGCCCGACCGCACCGTGGCGGCGGGAGACGTGATGAGCTGCCGGGGCCTGGGCAAATGTGTCCTGAAAGAGGTGGGCGGCCCGTCCAAAAAGGGGCGAATTATGATTTTATTGGAGCGATATGTATAATGGATGACAAAAAGATTGCCCGTATCAACGAGCTGGCCAAGAAGGCCAAGAGCGAGGAGGGCCTGACCCCCGAAGAGATGGTGGAGCGGGACCTGCTGCGGCAGGAGTACATTGCCGCCTACCGGAACAATCTGGTGGCCCAGCTGGAGAACACCTATATTGTGGAGCCCGACGGCACCAAGCACAAGCTGGGCAAGAAGCCCTGAAAAAACCGCCTGCCAGAACGGCAGGCGTTTTTCTTTGGCTGAAAGGCCGATCTTACTTGTCTTTGGAGAGCAGCCGTTTGTAGGTGAAGTCGATGGCGAAAGCGCCCAGGGGGGCGGTGACCAGGATGGCAATGACCGCCACGGTGAGCACAATCTGCCCGCACCCCAGGCCCATGGCCAGAGGCACGCCGCCGATGGCGGCCTGGACGGTGGCCTTGGGCAGATAGGCCAGCACCGCAAAGACCCGCTCCTTTTTGTTGAGGCGGCTGCCCGCCATACACAGCAGCACGCCCAGGGCCCGGAAGCACAGCACCCCCAGCACCGTGGCCACGGCGGCCAGACCGGCGGCTGCGGCATAGGGCAGGTTGACCTCGGCGCCCACCAGCACGAAGAGCATGATCTCGGCCCCCACCCACAGCTTGCCGAACTTGGCGGTGAGCCGCTGGGCCACCACCAGCCGCCAGCGCCGCAGGCCCAGACCGGCCCCCAGCACTGCCAGCAGGCCGGAGAAGGGCACCCAGGCTTCCACCGCATCCTCCAGGGCCACCAGCAGGAAGGCCAGGGAGAGCAGAATGACCACCTTCACCGAGTCCCGCATATGGAACCGGGCAAAGAACTTTGCCAGCACAAAGCCGATGAGCAGGCCGAAGGCCGCACCCAGTACAATGGACACCGGCACCCCGGCCAGGGCGGCGGGGGAGAAGGAGCCCCCCTGGGCCATGCCGGTGAAGGAGGTAAAGAGGACGATGACGAACACGTCGTCCACCGAGGCCCCTGCCAGCACCATCTGGGGAATGCCCTTGGCGGTGCCGTAGCCCTCCTCCATCAGTTTGAGCATCCGGGGCACAATGACGGCGGGGGAGACCGCCCCCACCACCGCGCCCATGATGGCGGCGTCCAGGGTGCTCACCTCCAGCAGCCGGGGGGCCAGTACCACCATGCCCAGCACCTCAAAGGCGGCGGGCAGGAAGCACATGAGGATGGCGGGCCGTCCCGCCCGGCGCAGATCCTCCACATCCAGGCTCAGTCCCGCCCGGGTGAGGATAATGACCAGGGCCAGCTGCCGCAGGTCGGCGGAAATCCCCAGCAGGGAGGGGGAGAGCAGATTGAGGACACAGGGCCCCAGCAGAATGCCCGCCAGCAGCATACCCACCAGGGAGGGCAGCCGCAGCCTGGTGGCCAGGGTGCCCAGGGCCAGGCCCAGCAGCAGCACAAAGCCTAAACTTGTTAACATACACACATCATCCCTTCCAGAGGGCACAAAAAAAGCCAATGCCCCCTGCAACAAATTGCAGAAGTCATCAGCCAAACGGCGGTTCGGGCAAATGCCCCGGGCGGACCTCATCCCCGTATTTCGGTGGCAGTATACCACAGGCTGATCCCCTTGTCAACTGTGGGAAAAGGGAGTATGATAATGCGTACAGAGCAAAACCGAACGCACAGCAGGCCAAGGCGTTCGGTTTTGCGGCGCAAGGGGCTTGTGCGATACTGCCCCAATCCCTTGCGCCGTTCGCCGGGACGTGTTTCGTTCCGGCGAACATACTCATTGTCACAATGTCGCAATTTCACAAAACAGCGAAGTACGCCGTTTTGTGAAATTGCGCGGCCCTGCCGCGCCAATCAACCGCGTTGCGGTTGATTCAGCAGACATTATGATGAAAAAACAAGACCACAGGAGGCCTTTATGATCTTCGATACCCACGCCCATTACTATGACGACGCCTTTGACGCCGACCGGGACGCCCTGCTGGCCCAGCTGCCGGACAAGGGGGTGGACCTGGTGGTGTGCCCCGGCTGTGACCTGGAGTCCTCCCGGCAGTCCATGGCCCTGGCGGAGCGCTACGACTATCTCTACTTTGCCGCCGGGTTCCATCCGGAGAACCTGGAGGGCGTGACTATGTCCCAGCTGGATGAGATCCGTGCCCTGTGCGCCCACAGGAAATGTGTGGCGGTGGGGGAGATCGGCCTGGACTACTACTGGGTCAAGACCCCTGAGGACCGGGCCAACTCCCGGGACTTTTTTGACGCCCAGCTCTCCCTGGCGGAGGAGCTGTACCTGCCCGCCATTGTCCACGACCGGGACGCCCACAAGGACTGCGTGGACATGGTCCGTGCCCATCCCAACGCCCGGGGCGTGTTCCACTGCTACGCCGGCAGCATGGAGGACGCCAAGGTGCTGGTGGACAAGGGGTGGATGCTCTCCTTCACCGGCAATATCACCTTCAAGAACGCCCGCCGGGCCCCTGAGGTGATAAGCTGGCTGCCCATGGACCGGATCATGCTGGAGACCGACGCCCCCTACATGGCCCCCGAGCCCTACCGGGGCCGCCGGTGCGACTCCTCCCTCATCCCCCTGATGGCCCAGACGGTGGCCCAGCTGAAGGGACTGACCACAGAAGAAGTATTACAGATTACCCTGGAGAATGGAAAACGGTTTTTCGGCCTGTGAGTAAGGAGGTATTTTTATGGAGACCATTTCCTATGAGTACGAAGGCGCCCTCTATGTGAACCTGACCAACCGGTGCGACTGCCGGTGCGTGTTCTGCCTGCGACACAACGGCCATAAGGGCTCCATCTACGCTGACGATCTGTGGCTGGACCACGAGCCCACCCGGCAGGAGGCCCTGGACGACCTGCTGGCCCGGGACTACTCCAAGTACCGGGAGCTGGTGTTCTGCGGCTTCGGCGAGCCCATGTACCGCACCGACGACATCCTGTGGCTGGTGGACCAGCTGAAGGAGAAGGTGCCCAACCTGCCTCCCATCCGCATCAATACCAATGGCCACGCCAACCTGATCCTGGGCCGGGACGTGACGCCGGAGCTGTCCGGCCGCATCGACACCGTATCCATCTCTCTCAACGGCTCCACGGCGGAGGAGTACTGCGCCGTCACCCAGCCCAGGGACGGGGTCAAGGCCTGGGAGGCCATGCTGGACTTCGCCAGGAAGGCCAAGGCCCATGTGCCCCATGTGGTGATGACCATCGTGGACAAGGACAAGACCCAGGCGGAGATCGACCGCTGCCGGGCCATCACGGAGGAGCTGGGAGTCACCCTCCGCATCCGGGCCTATATCGAGGATTAAAAACAGCTGGGGCGCTGCAACAGCAGCGCCCCAGTTTGTTTTGGTGGTACCAAAGACAACCCCCGGCTAAGCCGGGGGTAAAAAATAGCTTAAAGCGAGGAGAAGAGTAGAAAAAGAAAAAACTCCCTGATAAGGTAGAAGTGGTTTGCCGAC